>DATAZS010000195.1:0-19322 GCA_036271915.1 Polyangia bacterium | reverse complement strand
ATTGCTGTGGAATCGGGTGGGTTCCGTCGTCGTCGCCTGCTGCTTGCTAGCGGGTTGCTACACGGGACCCATCAACATGCGTCCCACCGTCAGCATCAACCCCCAGGCCGAACCGATCCATCGCGGACAGGCGCTGACGTTCTCCGCGACCTCGATCGACCTCGACGGCGACGCCATCGTGCTGAAATGGGCGCTACAAGACGCAACCTGTCCAGCGAACGTCTTTGACGAGAGCACGTGGGCGCAGCCTGCGACGTGGCAGCAAGAGACCTCGATGAACGTCGCGGCGAGCGACGACGCGGCGATCTTCTGCGTGCTGGTGAAGGCCATCGACTCGCACGGCGCATCGAGCACCGACGGGCGCCAGTACGCACGCGAGGACACCGCGCCGAACCCTGTCATCACGCTCGTCGCGCCTTTGGAGGCGACGTCGTTTCCGTTCAAGACGCAATTCCAGCTCTCCGGCTCCACCTCGACCGACAGCGCCGCGTCCGACATGACGAAGTCGACGACCTTCACGTGGTCCGTATCTTCGCCAGACGTCACGCTCGACCTCACGAGCTGCACGGTCGGTACGAGCTGCTCGTTCACGGCAGACGCCGCGGGTGAGTACGACGTGACGCTCACTGTGTCCGATGGCGCGGAGACCTCGTCCGTGCGCCGGTCGCTGCTCGTCCTTCCGCTGGCGCCGCCCGTGGCGGTGCTCGAGCTGATCTCACCGTCGGTCGCGGCTCAGTATCCGCTCGGCACGACCTTTCGGATCTCGTGGGCTTTGTCGACGGGTGGGGACGGCGTGAACGACCTCCAGCCGAAGATGACGCTCAACAAAGACGGCGCGCCGCAGTCGGTCGCGACGCTCGGACCTTGCTTCGACGACGGAGCCTCGTCCCAAGAGCCGAACTCTCAAGTCGAGTGTTTCTCGGCGGACACCGAGGGGACGTTCGCCGTTCAGCTCACCGTCTCGAACGGCACGACGAGCGCGCCCGTGACGCTCACGTTCGTGGTCCTCGGTGATCAGCTGCCGTGCATCGGGGACACGCAGCCACCGCTGACGGCGACCGTCGTGTCGGCGGCGGCCTCGACGGGAATGACCTTCACGGTCAACTCGATCGAGGACGATCTCGACTCGATTCCCCCGAAGACCTCAGATGATCCCGCCGTCAAGGGGCTCTTCGGCAGGCCGCACTTTCATTGGTCCGTCAAACATGGCAACTCCGTGTTCGAACCACGACCGAACGACTCGAACGTCGTGGTGATCGATCCGGAGGAGTTTCAGATCGGCGAAACGGGGCAGGTGCGGCTTGAGATCTCTGACGACAACACCGCTGTCAGCGGCGCCCAGTTCCTGGCTTGCTCCGAAGACACATGCTTCACGGGCATGCCGAGCGACGGCTGCTTTCAGCGCGTGACGTGGACGGTGAACTTCAACCAATGATCCGCGCCCGCTCCGCCTCCCTCGTTCCGTTGGCGCTCTTGGCGCTGGCCCTTGGTGCAGGAAGCTGCGCGGGCTCGGTCGGGAGTGCCGGGACCCCGAACGCGGGCAACTCCGGGGCCAATGGCGGCAGCGCGGGGGCGAGCTCGGGCGCTGCGGGGGGCGTCGGAGGCAGCGCCGGCACGTCCGGAGCGGCCGGCGCGTCCGGGGCGGCCGGCGCGCAAGGATCGGCAGGCGAGCAGGGCGGGATGGACGCGGGCGTCTCCGACGCGGGAATCGCCGGCTCCGCGGCGGGCGCTGCGGGTGCGACGGGCTCGGCGGGCGCGACCGGCACCGGGTGCGACGTCGAGGTGACGCTCACGGCGAAGGGCCAATCGATGGGACTCATCGCGGGTCCCTCGGTGCTCGGTGAGCTCACGGCGAGCGTGACGGGATACACGGGGACGCCGACCTGGTCGTGGCGCGTTCAACTGGTCGTCGGCGGCGTGTCGACGAGCGTGACGACGAATCCGCCGAACGACACCGGCCCGATGGCAGAAATCCCACTGCAGAAGCCCGGGACGTTGGAGGTTCAGGCGCTCATCGTCGGCGCGTCGATGTGCGATCGGCCCGCGATCCAGTTTTCGATCAGCCCGCCCGCGCCGCCGTCGTATCTGTTCCGCGTGACGCCGCCGTCCGCGTCGAGGCTCCCGATCAGCGAGAGTCTCCTGCCCGCTTCCGCCGTCGCGGGCGGGCATACGATCGATCTCGGCGCCGGTAACGCGAGCGACGTCGTGAGCCTCTCGCCCGTCGACGCGCGCGGATTTCCGCTGCCCTCCTTCGTCCGCGTCACGAGCGAGGCCTTCACGTTCGACCTCGAGGCGTACACGGGCATGTCCGCGTTCGTCGCGCCGCTGTCGCCTGCGCTCAGCTACAACGTCCTCGTCGTGCCCGACAGCAGCGTCGCGCCGATGCGCTTCACGGGCAACGCGGCGATGTTGCAGGCGGCGCTCGGACCCACGGTGCTTGCCGGGTTGCCTGTGACGGGATCCGCGTTCGATGCGCAGGGCGCGCCCGTCGCGGGCACGCGGGTGTTGCTGCGAAACGGAGATCTCCCGTCGACCGTGGGCGTCTCGGGCGCCGACGGTCATTTCAACCTTTCGGCGCGCGCCGGGAACCTGTCCGCCGAGATCGCACCGCCCGATGGGAGCGGGTTGCCGACCGCGCTGGTTCCGGCGGGGATCATGTTGCTCGCGCAGGAGACCAACCTCGCGCTCACGATGACGTGGGTGGCGATGTCGAGCGGCGATCTCTCCGTGACGGTGCGCTCGGGCGGCGCGATCGTCGAAGGGGCGCGCGTCCGGGCCGACGTCGCGAGCGTGTTCGCCTCGGTGGGAACGCTCGCCGTCGAGGCGCCCGGCACCTTCGCCGACGCTCAGCTCTCCGCCTCCGGGACGGCCGAGGTCGAGGGCGTCACCGATGCGCAGGGCGTGGCTCACCTCGGACGGCTTCCGATGGGCCGCTACCATATCACGGTGGCGCCGCCGGACGGGTCGGCGAACGCCGTGACGATGGCGGACGTTACTTTGCCGGCGACGGGCCTGACGACCGAGATCGCGCTCGCGTCTCCGGTCTCGGTGACGGGGACGCTCACGCCGATCGGTCCCACGACGGGAGCGACGGTGACCGCCATCGATCAAGGCGTGTTGGCGGCGCCTGCGCCTGCGCCGGCGCCGGTGGGCGCGGGCGGCGCGTATTCGCTGTCGCTGGCGCCGGGGCGAACCTACGAGCTGCTCGTCGCGCCCGCCGATGGACGGGGCTTGGGCGCGGGCGTCTTCTCGACAGTCACGGTTGGGCCGAGCGGCGGGGCGCACGACTTCGCCGTTCCATCGGGTGTCACGTGGAGCGGCTCCGTCACGGGCGCGGGGCGTCCCGTCGCGGGCGCGCTCGTGCAGGTGTTCTGCGCGGCGCCGGCATGCATCGACGTTACGGTCGCCGTCGCGCAAGGGATGACGCGCGCCGACGGCTCGCTGTCGCTCGTGTTGCCGACGCTCTCGGGTCAATAGGACCTCTTGATCGCGGCCTCTTGTCCAATCCGCCGTCGTGGTTCTACTTCCAATCGAGGGAGGCACGCACATGGCAAATCTGATTCGCAGGGACAATCATGAGTTTTCTCGTCGTCACCAAGGGGAGTCGGTGCTCGATCCGTTTCGGATCATGGACGCATTGCTCGGGGGCGACGCCTTTCAAGGACTCGACGCTTGGAATGGTCCGCGTGGCTTCGCGCCGACCTTCGAGGTGCGCGAATCGAAGGACGCCTATGTCTTCAAGGCTGATCTTCCCGGCATCGCCGAGAAAGAGCTGGAGATCCACATGACGGGTAACATCCTGACCGTCGCGGGCGAGCGCAAGCAGGAGAGTACACAAGAGGGTGAGCGCTACTTCGCGGTGGAGCGCGGCTACGGACGGTTCTCGCGCTCGTTTTCGCTGCCCGAAGGGACCGACGGCGAGCACGTGTCCGCCGAGCTCAAAGATGGCGTGCTCACGCTGAGCGTGCCGAAGAAGCCCGAAGTTCAGGCGAAGCGCATCACGATCGGCGCGAACACTCCGGCGGGATCCGCGAAGGCCTAAGGGACGACGAGAGGTCATTCGCCCCGTGCGCGGACACGGGGCGCGCGACCGCGCAGCGTGAGATTGCCTCTGGGCGAGATCTGGCTAATCTCCGCCGATGGATCCGGAGCGCCTGAAAGATCTGTTGGAGGGCGTCGCCGCGCGTCGCGTGGGCGTCGAAGACGCGATCGGTGAGCTGCGCGATCTGCCGTTTCGCGCGCTCGGCTTCGCGAACGCGGACACGCACCGGCATCTGCGCACTGGGTTTCCCGAGGTCGTCCTCGGCGAAGGAAAGACGCCCGAACAGATCGTCGCCATCATGGTCGAGCTCGCGAAGGGCGGATCGACGGTGCTCGCGACGCGTGTGTCGCCCGCGGCCGCCGCGATCGTTTGCGCGGCGCTGCCGAGCGCACGGTACCTCGCGATCCCACGCGCGCTCGTCGTCGGGGCCACGCCGATGCCCGATCGCGGGCGCGGCACGATTGCCGTCGTGAGCGCGGGGACGGCGGACGTACCGGTCGCCGAGGAGGCGGCGCTCACGGCGGAGCTCGCGGGGAATCACGTCGAGCGCGTCTTCGACGTCGGCGTCGCGGGCATCCACCGGCTCATCGCGCATCGGGCCACCATCGAGCGCGCCGAGATCACGATCGTCGTCGCCGGGATGGAGGGCGCGCTGCCGAGCGTCGTCGCGGGCCTCTTCGGACGGCCGGTCATCGCCGTGCCGACGAGCGTCGGTTATGGCGCGAGCTTGGGCGGCATCGCCGCGCTGCTCGCGATGCTGACCTCGTGCGCGGCGGGCGTGTCGGTCGTCAACATCGACAACGGCTTCGGGGCGGGTCAGCTCGCCGCGATGCTCAATCGAAAGCGGGCGGCGTGAAGACCTCGCTGCAAGGATTGCATCTGCACTTCGAGCCCACGTCGGGCATCGCGGGGGACATGACGGTCGCGGCGCTCGTCGACGCGGGCGTGCCGCCGAAGGTCGTGCTCGAGGCTGTCGATGCGATGGGCGTCAAAGGGCTGTGCGCGTCGTTCGAGCGTCGTCGGCGCGGCGCGTTCGTGGGCCAAGGCTTTGTCGTGACGTGGCCGGGATCGAAACGCCGCGCTCCCGTCGTCGATCGTCATCACGACCACGCGCACGCGCATGACCACGAAGGGCATGACCACCACGACCACGACGCGCACGACCATGAAGGGCACGCGCATCGCGACTATGCCGAGGTTCGTCGGTTGCTCGGACGCGCGCGGCTCGACGACGACGCGCGCTCGCTCGCCGGGGACATCTTCGAGCGCATCGCGCAGGTCGAGGCGGCGCTCCATGGCACGACCGTCGATCGAGTGGCCTTCCACGAGGTCGGTGCGTACGATTCGATCGCCGACGTCGTAGGCGCTGCGGCGGCCATCGCGTGGCTCGCGCCGGCGTCGATCGGGTCGCTGCCGCTCGTCGTCGGGACGGGACGCGCCCGCACTGCGCACGGCGAGGTGCCCGTGCCGGCGCCCGCGACGGCGGCGCTGCTCCGTGACGTCCCGATCGTCGCGGAGGGCGAGGGCGAGCTCACGACGCCAACGGGCGCCGCGATCGTCGCCGCCGTCGTCGATGCGTTCGGCGCGCTGCCGCCCATGCGCATCGCGGCGGTCGGCTACGGTGCCGGCGCGCGCGAGCTCGCCGATCGCCCTAACCTGCTGCGCGCGATCGTCGGCGCGCCCTTGGGCGAGGTCGATGTCGCCGCGCCCGTCGACCTCGTGCGCGTCGAGGCCAACCTCGACGACATGAACCCGCAGCTCGTCGCGCCGCTCCTCGACGCGCTCTTCGCGGCCGGCGCCGTCGACGCGTGGTCGGCGCCCATCGTCATGAAGAAGGGGCGTCCCGCGCTCGAGGTCACGGCGCTCGCGCCGCCCGCGGCGCTCGCCGACGTGCAGCGCGCGTTCTTTCGCCACTCGACGACGCTGGGTGTGCGCATGCAGGAGATGAACCGCGCCGTGCTCACGCGCGCGTTCGATCGGGTCGAGACGCCCTACGGCGCCGTGCGCGTCAAGATCGGTGGGCTCGACGGCGAGATCCTGGGGGCGCAACCCGAGTTCGAGGACTGCAAGCGGCTCGCCGCGCGCGCGGGCGTGCCCGTTCGCGCCGTGCTCGCGTCGGCGTCCGCGGCGGCGCACACGCTCGTCGCGGGCGTCGCGGCGAAGTCAAAGAGCACGGCGAAGCGCAACAGCGTCGCGAAGCGCGGGAAGAAGCGCGCTCGATGAGCGATCAGCTTCGTCGCGCGCTCGACGAGGATCTGTGCAAGGCGGCGCAGGTGCTCGCCGTGGGGACGGGCGAGAGCCAGCTCCATGCCGCGGCGGAGCACATCGCGCACGCGCTCGACGCGTCGTCGGTGAGCGTGCTCGCGATCGTCGCCGATCCCGAGGCCGCGTACATCGTCGCCGACAGCGACGAGAGCGAGGTCGGACGGATGCGCCTGCCCCTCGCGCAGTACCCCCACATCCAGCGAGCGCTCGAGACGGGCGAGGTGACGTTCACGGGTGGCTCGGCCGGCGCGGGGCTCACGTCCGAGATCTCGGCGGTGTTCCCGCTCATCGTGGGCCGCAAGCCCGTGGGCGCGCTCCTCGCGCACTTCCCGTACGAGGGCGCCGATCGCCCGTCCGATGGCGCCGTGAGCCTCGGGCGCCTCGCGGCCTCGATCCTCGGCATCGTGCTGCGCGGCGCGAAGGCGCTCGATCCCATCCGCGAGCGCACGCGCAAGATCACGCTGCAGGACTTTCACGAGGAGCGCCGCGTGCGCGCCATCGAGCGCTACCGCGCCTTCATCGACAGCGCCTCCGACGGCATCGTCGTGCTCGACGGCGAGGGCCGCGTGCTCTACATGAACCGCGCCGCAGAGGAGGTCACGGGCTATGCGCGCGATGGCCTCGCGGGGCGCCCCCTCACGCAGATCGTGCCCGAGGCCCACCGGCCCAAGCTCGAGACCGAGATCGTACACGCCGTGCGCAACGAGCCCGTCGACAACTTCGATCTCGAGATCGTGACGACATCGGGCGATCGCCTCATGGTCTCGGTCGCGTCGATCGGCATCCTCTCGGAGCACGAGGCCGCGATCTTCTCGTTCCGCGACGTCACGCTCGCGCGCGAGCTCGAGCGCGAGCTGCGCCGCACGACGGAGTTCCTCGAGCGCATCCTGAACTCGACCGTCGACGGCATCATCGCGGCCGACCTGCGCGGCACGATCCTCCTTTTTAACCAGGGCGCCGAGCGCATCTGCGGGCACAAGGCCGTCGATGTCATCGGCAAGATGTCCGTGCGACGTCTTTATCCCGTGGGCGTCGCGCAGGAGGTCATGCGCCTCATCCGCTCGGCCGAGCACGGCGGTGGCGGGCGGCTCGAGCCCGTGCGCCGCGATCTGCTGAGCCTCACGGGCGAGAAGGTGCCAGTGTCGATCTCGGCGGCGCTCGTGTTCGACGATGAGGGTCGTGAGATCGCGACGGTCGGCATCTTCAGCGATCTGCGCGACCGCCTGCGCATGGAGGAGCGCCTGGCCTCGGCGCAGGAGAAGCTCGCCGTCTCGGAGAAGCAGGCGGTCGCCGTCGAGCTCGCGGGCGCCGCGGCGCACGAGCTCAACCAGCCGCTCACGTCGGTCATGGGCTATGCGCAGATCATGCTGCGCCGGCTCGGGCCATCCGACGCGCTCGTGCCGAATCTCCAAACGATCCTCGACGAGGCCGAGCGCATGGCGACGATCGTGCGCAAGCTCGGCAGCCTCACGCGCTACGAGACAAAGAGCTACGTGGGCGGTGCGCAGATCCTCGACATCGATCGCTCGGCGCGCGAGGGCGACGTTCCGACGAAGTGAGGAGAGGAAGCAGGACGCCGCAGGGGCCGTTCGCGGACCTTCCCGTCGGCGGTGAAAGCGGGTACAACGGATCGACGATGAAGGCCGAGCAGATCACCGAGACGCTGGAGCAAGCTGCGGCGCACCTGGGAATCCGCGTGCGCTACGAGACGATGACGGGCGACACGGCGGGCGGCGGGGGACTGTGCAAGGTCAAGGGTGAGTGGTGCGTGATCGTCGATCGCAAGACGCCGCCCGCAGAGCGCGCGGCGCTGCTCATCGACGCGCTCGCGGGCTTCGACACGGACGGCGTCTTCCTGCCGCCTCAGCTGCGCGACGCCATCGCGGCCAAGCGTGCCCAGACGGCGGCCGCGGCGGCCGCCGTCTCGGCGCCCTGAGGACGCCAGTCAGCCGGGGTTTCCGAGGCCGCGAAGGCGATCGGCGAGGAACGGGTCGCTGCTGATCGTGTCGCGGAGCGCGTCCCGCAGCTGATTGCGCATGGCGGCCGGTGCGTTCGCGCCCAGCTGACGATCGAGGACGCGTTCGACGACCTTGTCGAGCGCCGCCTTCGGGTCGAGCTTGCCCGCCTTGAGATCCGCGGCGATGTCCGCCGTGAGCGCGTCGGCGCCGCCCGCGTGCGTGGCGGTCGCGGCCGCCTGCGGCGCCGCCATCGTCTCGGCGAAGCTGCGCCCGACGTTCTCGGGACCCGCCGCACCGGTTGGCTTGCCAGCTGCGTCGGGAGCCTTGTCGGCTTCGGGCGTCGCGCCGGTTCCGGGGCCATTGACCTTCATCGCCAAAGCTCCGCGAACTTACCATGTTCGGTTCCCGATGTCGGAGTCGGCTGAACGGTGGGGGGCTGGGGCATGGAGACCTCCGCACGTCTTGTCGGATCGAAGGTGCCTTTGGTTGCGCGCCCGATGTTGAATCGGGGTGTAGACTTCGGCCGTGGGTCTCTTCCGGGGCTTCCTGGCGCCGTTCCGCGGCGCGATCTATGTCGCGCGCGAGCGGATGTGGCGCTATCTGCTCGCGCCCTTCGTGCTCAACGTCGCCCTCGGCGTGACGACGCTCGTGGCCGCCTCCCGCTTCTGGCGGCGAGAGTTCGCCGAGACCCTCGCGAGCTCGCCCGTCGTCGGGTGGATGTCCGTCACCGTCATGACGGCCATCGGCGGCGTGTTCCTGTTCATCCTCTTGCAGCCCCTGCTGGGCGCGATTTTCTACGATCGACTCGCCGAGGTCGTCGAGAAGCGCGTCCGGGGTGAGTCGCCCAAGGCACCGTTCTTCGAGTCGGTCGGCAAGGCGCTCGTCCACGGGCTGCTCAAGCTCATCCTCTATGCCATCGCGTTCGGCGTCGGGCTCGCGCTCACGCCGTTCACGGCGGGCTTCGGGAGCCTCGTGGGCGTGGGCTTGGGCGCGCTCTTCCTGGCGTACGACGGCTTCGACTATCCGCTCGCGCGTCGCAACGCGACCTTCGCGGGCAAGTGGGCGTACCTCGCCAGGAATCCGGGCCTCACGATCGGCTATGGCCTCGGCAGCTACGCGCTCTACCTCGTGCCGCTGGCATTTCTGGTGGCGCCCCCGTTCGCCGCCGTGGGCGCGACGCTCGCGTACCTGGAAACCGAATCGAAGGGAGCTCCTCGCGGCGCCGGCGCCCGGGTTGGCGCCGTGCCCGGCAAGGCCGTCCCCGAAGGCGTGGGCGAAGGCGTGGCCGAAACGCATAGTCCGATTGACATTTCAGCCAGTTAGGTCGGATAAATAGTCTCCCCACCTCGGCGGGCTTGGCCGCCCATCGGACACGAGGGTTCACTCGCATTGAAGAAACCCATCCCGTTCGGCAAGTACTACCTCCTCGAGCGGATCAACGTCGGGGGTATGGCCGAGGTTTTCAAGGCCAAGACCTTCGGCGTCGAGGGCTTCGAGCGGCTGCTCGCCGTCAAGCGCATCCTGCCGAACATCGCCGAGGACGAAGAGTTCATCGCGATGTTCATCGACGAGGCGAAGATCGCCGTGCAGCTGCAGCACGCGAACATCGCCCAGATCTTCGACCTCGGTAAGGTCGAGGACAGCTACTTCATCGCCCTCGAGTACGTCCCGGGCAAAGACCTGCGCTCGATCTTCGACCGCCTGCGCGGCAAGGGCGAGGTCATGACGATCCAGCAGGCCTGCCACGTCATCATGCAGGTGTGCGAGGGCCTGGACTACGCGCACAACAAGCGCGACGCGCAGGGGCGCGAGCTGCACCTCGTGCACCGCGACATCTCGCCGCAAAACGTGCTCATCGGGTACGACGGCGAGGTCAAGCTCATCGACTTCGGCATCGCGAAGGCGGCGGGCAAGGCGAGCAAGACGCAGGCGGGAATCCTCAAGGGCAAGTTCGGCTACATGTCGCCCGAGCAGGTGCGCGGGCTGCCCATCGACAGGCGCAGCGACATCTTCTCGGTGGGCATCGTGCTCTACGAGCTGCTCACGAACGAACGGCTGTTCGTCGGCGAGAGCGACTTCTCGACGCTCGAGAAGGTGCGCAACGTCGAGATCATGCCGCCGTCGTCCTACAACAAGAAGATCCCGAGCGAGCTCGAGCGCATCGTGCTCAAGGTGCTCGCCAAGGATCCGGAGGATCGGTACAGCAACGCCATCGATCTCCACGACGATCTGCAGTCGTTCCTGCACAAGATCGGTGAGTTTTACTCGCGCAAGGATCTCTCGGCGTGGATGAAGAAGATGTTCGCCGTCGAGATCGAAGAGGACCAAGCGAAGCTCGAGCAGTACCGACAGCTCGTCGCGCCCGGAAGCGCGGTCGAGACGCCGGCGCGCAGGGCCGCCGTGGGCGGGGCAGAGGCGCCTCCGCCGGCGATCCGCGCGAGCGCGCCCAACACGAGGGCCGCGGCGCCGGCTGGCAGAGAGTCAAAAGAATCAAAGATGGAATGGGACGACGAGGAGCTCGATACACAGATCTTCGACAAGGACGACGCGGACATCGTCGACGAGAAGACCGTCGCGGCCGACGATCTCTTCTTCGAGGATGACGATCGCACGGTGGCCAACGCGCCGCCGCCCGACATCCTCGAGCAGGCGCGGCCACCGGGCGCGCCCGCGCCGCGGCTCGCGCCTCCCATAATTCAAGCTCCCGCTGCGCGGGAGCAAGCGCCTGCGCCGCGGGGACGCGCGCCCGAGGCGCCCGCGCTGCGCGCCGCGGCTCCTCCGCCCAAGGCCAAGGCCACGCTCGTCGGTGTGCCCGCGCCGAATTTGCCGCCGCCCGTGCGCGGTCCTGGCTCGGGACCGAATCTGGCGGGGCCGCCACCGGGCGCCGCGGGACTGCGCCGCTCCGGCTTCAGCCTGCCGCCGCCCGTGCTGCCGCCGCCGAACGCACCGCAGCCGGTCTTCTCTTTCGATTCGCAGGGCGTCTCGGTGGGCGCGCCTCCGCGTCGCGGCTCGCGCGCGGGCTGGTACCTGCTGCTGCTCCTCGTCGCGGGCGGCGTGGGCGGCGCCCTGTACTGGAACCAGAACAAGCCGGGACACCTGCAGCTCGTCACCGTGCCGGCCGACGCGACGGTGCTCGTCGACAACGTCAAGGTGAGCGACCACTCTCCCTTCACGATCGACAAGCCCGCGGGGACGTTCGCGCTCGTCGTCATGAAGGACGGCTACCTCAAGAACGAGCAGAACGTCGAGATTCACGCGGGGCAGCCGCTCGCGCTCAACGTCACGCTCGAGCCGTCGCCCGACACGGGCTTCGAGCTGTCGAGCGATCCGCCGGGTGGCCTCGTGTGGCTCGACGGCGCGCCCATCAGCGGACCGAACGGGCAAGCGCGTACGGACTTCCGCGCCTACCGCATCCCGCCGGGACACCACGTCCTCGAGATCAAGGGCGAGAACCGCTTCCGTCCGTGGAAAGAGGACATCGAGGTCGAGCCGGGCTCGATCCGGAAGGTGCGCGCCACGTTGGTGCCGTCGACGGACACGGGGACGCACGTCGCCGCGCACGCCGAAGCCAAGGAGAAAGAATCGGCGACGTCGCAAGCTGCAAAAGAAGCCAAGGAGACGGCGAAGGAAGCAGCCAAAGAGGAGGCCGCGCTCGCGGGGCCCGATGCGACGCCGACGCCTGCCCCCGTCGCGGCGCCGCCGACCAAGGCGGGACGCCGGAAGCGTACGCGCGAAGCGGTCGCCGTCGCCGACGACGCGAGGGCATCGGCCAAGGCCGCGAGCGACGTCGCGGGCAGCGACTGCACGATCACGATCGGCTCGCGCCCCTGGGCCGAAGTCTGGATCGACGGCAAGAACACGAACAAGCACACGCCGTTCGCGGACTACAAGATCGCCTGCGGCAAGCACAAGGTGCAGTTCAAGCGCGCCGATCTGCAGATCGATCAGACGGAGGCAATCACGGTGTCGCCGGGCGAGAAGTTCAAGCAGTCCTTCACGCTCGTGACCGACGGCGAGTAGCGGGACCGACGTTCAGATGGAAAGCAGCGGGCGACAGTCCCACGCTTCGGGCGGCGTCGCGGACGCGCGGTTGCCGCCGTCGCGCGCCGAGGCGCTCGAGGCCGCGTGGCGCGCGTACTACGCGGGAGCGGCCGAGCCTCCGCGCCACCCGGCCGCGCGTAGCGCCATGCAGCACGATCTCGAGAGCGCGCTCGCGCGTCTGATCCCGAGGGACGCCTCGGTGCTCGAGGCGGGCAGCGGCGACGGCGATCTGCTCGCGTCGCTACCCAATGCCGTACGCCACGGCGTCGACTATCTCCCCGAGGTCGTCGCGGCGGCGCGCGCGCGCCACCCCGAGCTGTCCTTCGAGGTGGGCGACCTCACGGAGCGCGCGAGCGGCGGCGTCGAGCTGATGTTGCCGGTGGTCCCCTCGCCGCTGTGGGACGCCGTCGTGTGCGATCGCTTGTGCCACAGCGTGCTCGACGTGCAGGCGCTGTTGCTCGGGCTCAAGCGGAGGCTGGCCGCGGGCGGACGCATCTACCTCACGGCGTTCAACTATCTGTGGGAGGTGCCGACGCGCCTCGCGGAGCTCTCGGGCTGGAAGCGGCCCGCGCCGACGGCGAACTGGCTCTCGGAGAGCGACTTCCGCAACCTGTTCGACATCGCGGGTCTCGAGGTCGTGCGCTTCGAGGATCGCATGTTGTTGCCGCTCGAGATCCCGGGCGCGAGCGAGGGGCTGAACAAGTACCTCGTGCGCGTGCCGGGCATGCAGCACCTGTCGCTGTACCGAATCTACGTGCTGCGCGACCGCGGCGTGCCCGCGCCCACGCGGCGCGCGAGCGTCACGGTCGTCGTGCCCGCGCGCAACGAGGCGGGCAACATCCAGGCGGCCATCGATCGCACGCCCGTCATGGGCAAGTCGACGGAGCTCATCTTCATCGAGGGCGGCTCGAAGGACGGCACGTGGGAGGCGATCCAGACGGCGATGCGCACCTACGACGGGCCGCTCAAGCTGCGCGCGTTCCAGCAAACCGGCAAGGGGAAGGGCGACGCCGTGCGCCTCGGCTTCGCGCATGCGACGGGCGACCTGCTCATGATTCTCGACGCCGATCTCACGGTGCCGCCCGAGGACCTGCCGGCCTTCTACGACGTGCTCGCGCGCGGGCAGGCCGACTACGTGCAGGGCACGCGCCTCGTCTATCCCATGGAGGCGGGCGCGATGCGCTTCTTCAACAAGCTGGGGAACGTCGCGTTCTCGCAGCTGTTCACGTACCTGCTGCAGCAGCCCATCAAGGACACGCTGTGCGGCACGAAGGTGCTGTGGCGCGAAGACTACGAGCGCATCGCCGCGGGGCGCTCGTACTTCGGCGACTTCGATCCGTTCGGTGACTTCGACCTCATCTTCGGCGCGGCGCGCCTCGGCCTCAAGATCGCCGAGATCCCCGTGCGCTACCGCGATCGCACGTACGGCGAGACCAACATCTCGCGCTGGAAGCACGGCGTGCTCTTGCTGCGCATGTCCGCCGTCGCGGCGCGCAAGATCAAGTTCGTCTAGTGAACGCCGAGACGCGCGCGCGCACCCTCGCGCGCTTCGAGGCGCACCGGCGCGCCTGGGACGCGAACGCCGCGCTGCGCGCGCTCTACGCCGAGTGGTACGGGCGCGTGGCCGCCGCGTTGCCACCGCCGTCGTTCGGGCCACGCGTCGAGCTCGGCTCGGGGCCTGGCTTCTCTCGCGGCTTCGTCGACGCGCTCGAGCTCACGGATCTCGTGCAGGGGCCGTGGCACGACCGCGAGGTCAGCGCCGAGGCGTTGCCGTACGCGGACGCGTCGCTCGGCGGGATCGTGCTCTTCGACGTGCTCCACCACATTCCGGCGCCGAGGAAGTTCTTCGCCGAGGCGGTGCGCGCGCTCAAGCCGGGCGGACGCGTCGTCATGTGCGAGCCCTACATCGGCCCGCTGTCGTACCCCGTGTACAAGTTCCTGCACGAGGAGCCCGTGCGCATGTTCGACGACCCGCTCGCGCCCGCGGCCGGCGCGCGCGATCCGTTCGACTCGAACCAGGCGATCCCGACGCTGCTGTTCGCGCGGCGCCGCCCGCACGACGCGTTCGCGCGTGCGTTCCCCGCGCTCACCGTGCGCTCCGTCGAGCGCCTCGCGGGGCCGAGCTACGTCGTGACGGGCGGCTTCTCGCGCCCGCCGCTGTTGCCGCTCGCGGCGTGGCGCGCGCTGCACGCGCTGGAAGCGCGGCTGCCGGAGCCGCTCTTTCGACTGCTCGGTTTTCGGATGCTCGTCGTGATCGAGCGAACCATCTCCTAGTGCGTGTTAGCCTCGCAGGCGTGAGGCATCAGGATGGGAAGCGGGGGCGAAGGTGGATCGTCGGTGCGTTGTTCGCGGCTGCGCTCACGGCTGGTGCGCCGCGCGCGGCGCACGCGTGGGACGACTTCGGGCACATGGAGGTCGCGGCGGTTGCGTACAAGTCGCTCACGCCCAAGACGCGGACGCGCGTCGCCGCGTTGCTGAAGCTCAACCCGAGCTACGCGAACTGGATCGTGGGCGCGAAGGCCGCCGATCGCGATCGCGCGGCGCTCCTGCGCGCGGCGACGTGGGCCGACTCGATCAAGAGCGACCCGCGCTACGTGACCGACGCGCAGACGGCGCCCACGGCTGGGCAGAACCTCGGCTACGCCGATCTGTCGCGCCACGCGTACTGGCACTTTGTCGACCAGCCGTTCTCGACGGACGGGACGCCGCTCGTCCCGGCGCCCGCGCCCAACGCCGCGACGCAGATCCCGATCCTGCGCGCGGCGCTCGCGAACGCCGCGACGTCCCAGGATCTGAAGTCGTATGACCTCGTGTGGCTGCTCCACCTCGTGGGCGACGTGCACCAGCCGCTCCACTGCGTCTCGCGGTACGACAAGAGCGCGCCCGCGGGCGACCGCGGCGGCAACGACGTCAAGATCACGGGCGCCGCGCAGCCGCCCGTGTGCGACGACCCACGCTACTGCCCGTTCGGGCCGCCCAACGAGCTGCACGCGTTCTTCGACGACATCTCGGGCTCGGGCTACGCGACGGCGCCCGTCGTCGACGTCGCCGCGAAGCTGGCAGCGGCGCCCGTTAAAACCGCCGCCGTGCGTGACGAGACGGCGTGGATCGCCGAGGGCCTCGACCTCGCGAAGACGAAGATCTACGTCGCGCCCATCGGCGCGGGCGCGGGGCCGTTCGCCGTGACGTCGGCGTATCAGACGGCGGCGGAGACCCTGGGCAAGCAGCGCATCGCGCTCGCCGGCGCGCGCCTCGCGAATCTGCTCAACGACGCGTTGGGGAAATAGTCTTCACTTTGTCCACGCCGCGCACTGATACAGCGCCGCGCACACGGGCGCGCCGGGCGGGAACGCCACGCGGCGCACGGGCCGCAGCGCGCGCGAGAGCGCCGCGGAGATCGCGGCGGGCGGCGAGACGTGGTGGTCGTCGATACCGCGGAAGCCGATGAGGTCGAAGGCGCGCGTCATGAGGCGGCTCACCATCGGGTAGCCCGTGACGAGCGTGCCGCGCGGCGCGAGGGCGCGCGCGAGGCCGCGCGCCGCGCCGTCGGCGTCGCGGATGTGCTCGAGCACCGAGAAGCAGACGATCGCGTCGTAGTGATCGGCGGGGAGATCGTCGTCGCGCAGCAGGTCGACCTGGCGGAACGTCGCCTGGCAGCCGCGCGCGACGTGCGCGTCGAGGCCGGGCGCGAGCGTGAGATCGGTGCCCATGTACTCGGGGTAGCGCGCCGTGAGCGTCGGCACGAGCACGCCGCTGCCGACGCCGATCTCGAGCACGCGCCGCCCGCCCGCAGGCAGAAGGTCGAGGCCCATCTGCAGGCGGTGGCGGTACAGCCAGCCGACCCACGGGTGGTAGTAGTACGGCAGCGGATCGTGCGCGTCGTTGGGGAGAAGTACCCCCTTCGCCGGCAGCGCGAGGCGGACGCTCAGGGGGCGCCTCGCTTGCGCGCGACGACGATGATGAAGCCGCCGAGGTGGCGCAGGAGCGGCGCGTCGCACGCCGCGTGCTCGGCCCACGTGAAGAGGCGGCCGAGGGGCGCAAGCGCGAACACCTTCGACGTCGGCGTCACGACGCGCACGCCGCGCACGCCGACGACCTCGAGCTCGGGCGGCAGGTAGGTGCGCGCGCGCGCCGCCGTGTCGTAGCGCGTGAACACGTCGCTCTCCGTCGTGCCGGCCGCGATGTGGCCCGGGCCGGCGACGCGCTTCGCGAGGTAGCGCAGCGACCACGGGTTGTAGAACTCGAGCAGCAGGTGGCCGCCCGGGCGCACGAGGCGCGACAGCTCGGCGACGGCGCGCTCGATGGGCGGCACGTGCGCGAGCACCTTCATGCTGTAGACGAGATCGAAGGACGACGAGGGCAGGGGCACGTCGGTGAGCGAGCCCTGCACGACGCGCAGCCCGCGGTCGCGCGCGGGGCGCAGCATGCCGCGCGACAGATCGAGGCCGACGGCGGTGCGCGCGAACGTCGCGGCTTCTTTCAGCAGCAGGCCCGTGCCGCAGCCGGCCTCGAAGACGTCGCGGCCCGCGCCGTACTTGCGGACGAGCTCAAGCTCGAGCTCGTCGATGAGCCGGTGGTAGCCGTGATGGCGCTCCGCCTCGTAGGCGGCGGAGAAGCGATCGTAATAGACCTGCGTCGAAGGCGCCTCGGGCGCGGGCGCGTGCGTGGGAGTCGGCATGAGGCGGGCGCAGTATTACACGGCCTCGCGCGCGCGATTGCGCGAAACGGGGGCGTCATCGCCCTGGACGCGTCGCGAGCAGCAGGTCGATCTCGCCAGCGTCGAACGGCTTGTCGACGCACGGGATGGCCGCCTCGGCGACCAGCTTCGCGAGCGTCGCGCCCCGCGCGCCCGCCATCGTGACGAGGCGCCGCTCGAGCCCGAACTCGCGGAGGTGCTGGTACATGTCGGCGGCCGAGAGGTCGGCCGTCTCGACGTCGTACAACACGAGGTCGAACGGATGCGCCGCGAAGAGCGCGAGCGCGTCGACGCCTCCGTCGGCCGTCTGGACCTTGTGGGCCGCGAGGACGCGGCGGATGGCCTGGCCCGCATCGTCCCCGGCGGCGCGCGGTGAGGCGGGCATGCCCCCGCCGGGGAATCGTCAGGCCGGGTCGTGGCCCTGAGCCGCCTCGCGGCGCTGCCGCCGCGCGACGACGCAGAACAACACGCCCGACACGCCGAAGGCGACGATGGCGCTCATGAGGGCGATGGGCAGGTTCGAGCGATCGGCGAGGGCGCCCACGGCCGTCGGCGCGCTCGCGTTGCCGAGCACGTGGATGCCGAACAGGAACACGGCCTGGAGCGTCGCGGCGAACTGCGGCGGGCCGAGCTCGTCGACGACGGCGGCCGAGGGGCCGTTGTAGACCGAGAGGAAGAAGGAGGAGATCGCCGTGAGCGCCATGAACGGGATCTTGGGCGTGCAGAACAGCGCGGCCGTCCCGAACGGCACGGCGAGCAGCATCGAGATGCCGATCGCGAGCGCGTGGCCGCCGGTCGCCCGCCGTGTGAGCCGGTCGCCCACGTATCCGCCGACGACGACGCCGCCGACACCACACACGAGCCCGACGATCAGCATGTAGATGCTGCCCACGGTCTCGGAGATGTGCCGCACCTCGATGACGAGCCAGCGCGCCCAGAAGATGAGCGCGCTCGCGCCGTAGGTCGCCGTGATGCCGCCCACGAGCGCGATGATGTAGGTCGGCTTGAGCAGGTACTTCCACGCGGGCAGCGTCGTCGGCCGCTCGAGCCGATCGGGCGCCGCGATGAACGCCGACGTGAGCGCGAGCAGCATCGACGGCGCGCCCGCGATCCAGAACACGTTGCGCCAGCCGATCTTCGGCGCGAGCAACGTGCCGAGGCAGAGGCCCAGCGTGCCGCCGATCGCCATGCCCACGTTGTAGATGCCCATGGCGCGGCCGCGCTTCTCGGGGGGCGCGTCGGCGCACAGCAGCGTGTTCGCGCTCGGTCCGTAGGCGCCCTCGCCGACGCCCACGAGCGCGCGGAAGAACAGCAGCACGTGGTACGAGCCCGACAGCGCCGAGCCGATCGTCGCGATCGACCACACGAAGATGCCCGCGAAGATGACCTTACGCGGGCCGATGCGGTCGGCGATGGGGCCCGAGATGAGCGACGCGACCGCGAACACGACGAGGTTCACCGTCGCGAGGAAGCCGAGCTGCACCTTCGAGAGGCCAAAGCTGTCGCCGATGAGCGGCGTCATGCCGTAGACGACCTGGCGGTCGAGGTAGTTGAAGCCGTTGACGAGCGTCAGCAGCGGCAACGGCGGCACGCCGCGGCGGCGCGCGGGCGCGGGAGACGGCAACGTCGCCGCGGCCACGCTCATCGCAAGCTCTCGAGGCACGCGATGGCCTCGGGCTTCGACCAGTCACGCTGGTTCGCGAAGTAGTAGCGAACGTGCCCCTGCGCGTCGACGAAGTAGGTCTCGGGGTACTGGGTCGTGCCGAACGTCTTCGGGACCGTGTGCGCCTTGTCGAGCAGCACGCCGATCTTCGTTCCCTTGACGAAGAACTTCCGGATGGCGTCCCAGTCGTCGTCGACGCTCACGGCGAGGATGCGCATGTTCGTGCCCTCGAGGTTGTTGGCGAGCGTCTCGAGGCCGGGGACTTCCTGCACGCACGGCGGGCACCACGTCGCCCAGAAGTTCACGAGCACGGGGTGCCCCTTCTGCTCGCGCAGCGACACCATCTTGCCCGTGGCGTCGGGCAGCTCGAAGTTCGGCGCCTCGACGTTCTGCAGGGCCGCGGGCACGGCGTCGGGCGTGAAGGCGCGGCAGGCGTTCTCGCGCGTGCGCGAGAGCGTATCACCCGCCGCCGAGAAGAAGCGCACGCCGACGAAGGCGATCGCGATCGCGGTCGCGGCGGCGGCGAACAGATACGTCTGACGCTTCGGGGCAGGGGCTGAGATTGTCTTGGCGGCCAACTAAACTCCCAATCCGACGACGCCCGCGATGGCGCGCACGGAGTCCATGAGCTTCGCGAACGCGTCGGGCGTCAGCGAC
>DATAZS010000194.1:0-8603 GCA_036271915.1 Polyangia bacterium | reverse complement strand
GGTCATCGAGATTCAGTCGGCGATGCTCGAGGCTTTCGGTGGGCAAGCCGGTATTCGCGATCGCGCCTCGTTCGAATCAGCCGTGGGGATGCCTTCGCAGACCTTCGGCGGGCAGTTCGTCCACGCCGACCTGTTCGAAATGGCGGCGGCTTACGCATTCCACATCGCGGAGAATCAGTCCTTCGTCGACGGCAACAAGCGCACCGGACTTGCGGCCGCTCTCACCTTCCTTCGCATCAACGGCGTGTCCGTCTAGATCCCAAGGAACGCCTTTACGATGCGATGATCGCGCTCGCCACGCATGAGCTCAACGAGCCGGGGTTGGCCTCGCTGCTCCGTGAGCTCTCGGAATAGCTACGCCGTAATCGCGACGTAGCCCGGCTCCTCAGCGACGCGCGCGAGCCAGGCGCGAACCGCGGCGAACGGCGAAAGATCGAAGCCGCACTCGTGCGCGACGTGCGTGTACGCGTAGAGCGCGATGTCGGCGATGGTGTATCGCTCGCCGATGAAGAACCGCCGCGCGGAGAGGTGTTGCTCCATGACCCCGAGGGCCGCCACGCCTTGCTTCCGCTTGCCAGGCAGAACGGCCCGGCGCTCCGGCGTCAGCTCGATGTGGTGACTGTCCCAGTGGCGCACGGTCGCGATGTTCGGTTCGTGGCTGTACTGCTCGAAGAACATCCACTGCAGCACCTCGGCGCGCAGCCAGCGATCTTGTTCGGTCGCGGCGCCTGGGACGTAGCGCGTCCCCTCGGCGAGGTACCAGAGGATCGCGTTGGACTCGGGCAGGCACCTGCCATCCGCGAGCTCGAGCACGGGGATACGACCGTTCGCGTTCTTGGCGCTCAGGAACCCGGAGGTCCGCGTCGCCCCGTGGTCGGTGTCGTACTCGACGCGCTCGAAGGCGAGGCCGAGCTACGCGAGGAGGAGGCGGACTTTGTAGGCGTTGCCGGAGTCGGCGTTGTCGTGGAGGCGCAGCATGAAAGGATCTAATGCCGGCGCCGACCGTCGCGCAAATCGAGTTACGGCCTCTTGATCACGGGCGCAGCAGCGTCTTGATGGCGCGGCGTTCGTCCATCGCGCGGTAGCCCTCCGCGACGTCCGCGAGCGGCAGCACGAGGTCGAAGACCTTGCCGGGATCGATCTTGCGGCTCCAGATGAGGTCGATCAGGTGCGGCAGGTAACGGCGCACGGGCGCGGGGCCGCCGTGCAGACGAACGTGCGCGCGGAAGAGCGCATCGGCCTTCAGCGTCACTCCGTGCGGCACGCCGACGTAGCTCACGTACCCTCCCGGACGAACCGACCGGATCGCCTGCATCAGCGACGTCTCGGTGCCGACGCACTCGAGGACGCAGTCGGCGCCGATCCCGTTCGTCAGCTCCTTGATGCGCGCGACGCCGTCGTCGCCGCGTTCGGTGACGATGTCGGTCGCGCCGAAGTCGCGCGCGAGCTTCTGCCGCACGTCGTGCCGGCTCATGGCGATGATCCGCTCGGCGCCCATCTGCTTGGCCGAGAGCACGGCGAGCAGACCGACGGCGCCGTCCCCGACGACGACGACGGTCTTGCCAGGCTTCACGTCAGCCGCATCGGCCGCGAACCAACCTGTGCCCAAGACGTCCGAAGCGGCGAGCAGGCTCGGGATCAAGTCGTCCGGCGGAACCTCCGGCGTCGCGACGAGGGTGCCGTCCGCGAGCGGCACACGAAGGAGAGGCGCTTGCGCGCCTCCAACCAGCTCACGGTGCTGGCACGCCGACTGATAGCCGGCCCGGCAGTGGGGGCATGTGTTGTCGGACGCGAAGAACGACCCGATGACGAACTGGCCCGGCTTGATCGAAGCGACGTCGCGACCGACGTCCTCGACGATGCCGCAGTATTCGTGGCCGAACGGCGTCGGCTGCGCGATCGGGTTGATGCCGCGGTAGCTCCACAGGTCGGAGCCGCACACGCACGTCGCCGACGTTCTCACGAGGGCGTCCGTCGGCTGCGTGATCCGCGGTGCCTCGCGCTCGTCGAAGCGTACGTCGCCCTTCCCGTAGATGACGGCTCCCCTCATGACGTCGCTCCTTCGTATTGCTGGTCGGTGACCTTCTCCAGCCACTCGACGGCCTTCCCGTCGAGCGACTCCTGAATCGCGATGTGTGTCATCGCCGTCGTCGGCGAGGCGCCGTGCCAGTGCTTCTCGCCCGGCCCCACCGTGACGACGTCACCGGGACGCAGCTCCTCGATCGGTCCGTCCCAGCGCTGGTGGCGGCCACATCCGAACGTGACGATCAGCGTCTGGCCGAGCGGGTGCGTGTGCCAGTCGCTCCGCGCGCACGGCTCGAACGTGACGTAGGCGCCGCCAGCCCGCGCCGGCGGGCTCGGCTGGAACAGAGGATCGATGCGGACGGTTCCCGTGAAGTGCTCGGCCGGACCCCGGCCCGAGGGCTGCGTGCCGTTTCGCTTGATCTCCATGGCGGCTCCTTGTTGGCCATATAGGCCCGAAAACTGAACCTGGCTAGCCGTCCTAAATGACAATTGATCACGCTCGCAGAGGTGGACTGGGGCTCGCGTAAACTGATTCGGAATCCGATGACCACCTGGACGTCCGACCTCCGCGAAGCGAACGGCATCGAGCTCCACTATTTGAGGACGGTCGGCGCCAAGCCGCCGATCCTCCTGCTGCACGGCCTCATGGGGAGCGGCGCCTGCTGGACGCCCGTGGCGCGCGCGCTCGAAGACGAATTCGACGTCGTGATGCCGGACGCGCGGGGGCACGGCAAATCTGGCGCGCCGCTGCACGGGTATCGATACGACGACCACGCGCGCGACGTCATCGGGCTCATCGAATCGCTCGGGCTCGTCTCGCCCATCGTGATGGGGCACTCGATGGGTGGCATGACGGCGGCCGTCGTCGCGAGCCGGATCAGCGAGCGCCTTCGCGGCGTCGTGCTCGTCGACCCGACGTTCTTGAGCCCCGAGCGCCAACGTGAGGTGTGCGACAGCGACGTCGCCGATCAGCACCGTCGGCTGCTCGACCTGGGCAAGGACGCGCTGCTCGCCCAGCTGCGGGCCCGACACGCGCGCCGCTCGCCCGAGCTCGTCGAGCTGCTCGCCGAAGCGAGAGCGCAGACGCGCATGAGCGCGTTCGACGTCCTCGTCCCGCCCAATCCCGCGTACCGCGGCGTCGTGAGCGCCATCCACGTCCCGATCCTCCTCGCGATCGGCGACGACCCCGTCGTGTCGCCCGAGACGGCGCGCGAGCTGCAACGCCTGAACCCGCGCGTGCGCGTCGAACAGATCCAAGGCGCGGGCCACGGCGTCCCGTTCGATCAACCTGAACGTCTCGTCGACGTCGTCAGGTCGTTCATTCGATCGCTGGGCTCGGTGGTCCAAACCACTTCGTGAGCGCGTCGCGAAGCCCGTCGTCCGCGCCGTCCCCGACCCACGCGACGTACCCGTCGGGGCGGATCAAGACGCCCGTGGGGGCGGCGACGGCGCCGATCACGGGAAGCTCCCAAACGCCTGCGTAGCTCGCATCCACCCGTCGGACCCGATTCGTCCAAGGAGACGACGCGACGTCGAGCGCGCAGCGCGCACCGAGATTGAGCAGGACCGGCCGTGCGTCGTGCAGCAGCGTGAACGTCCGGCGGCCACCGCCGTCGGTGACGAGGTCGAGATCGGGCATGCGACGTCCGAGCAACGGGTGTCCCGCGCCGAGATCGTAGTGAACGTCGAGCCCCGACATCATCCCGGCGAATCGCTTGCGCGGCTCGTCCAGCTTCAGCAGGTCGGACATCGTCTCGTGCAAGGCCTTCATCCGATCGTCGCCGCGGTTGAGCGCCGTCTGCGCCATCGTGCTCTTGAGGACGCGCGCGCCGATCGGGTGCCGCTCGGCGTGGTACGTGTCGAGCAGGCTCTCCGCCGACGTGCCGGCCACCACCTGAGCGAGCTTCCATCCCAGGTTCACGGCGTCCTGAACGCCGATGTTGAGCCCCTGCCCGCCCGCCGGCGAATGCACGTGCGCGGCGTCGCCGGCCAAGAGCACGCGCCTGTCTCGATACGAGGCCGCCTGCCGCGTCATGTCGGTGAACCTCGAGAGCCACGTCACGTCGTGAACACCGAAGTCGGTCCCGTAGAGCGCGACGAGCGCGGCGCGAAGATCGTCCAACGTCGGCGCGTCGCCCGGCTCGACGCGCGGCTCGTTCAACACGACGCGCACGCGCTTTCCGTCCTCCAGCTTGCCCAGGCCGTTGACACCCCTCGCGTCGCGGCGAATGCCCCACGCCGGCTCTTCGGTCATCGCGACCTCGGCGATGAGGTAGCTGATCGACGGATCCGAGCCCGGGAACTCGATGCCGGCCTTCTTGCGGATGAGGCTACGCCCGCCGTCGCACCCCACGAGGTACTTCGCCCGCAACGAGCCGCCGTCGGCCAGTTCGAGGTCGACACCGGTGCCGTCCTGCGCGAAGCCCGCCACCTCGCGCGCGCGATGGACGGGGACGCCCAGCTCGTCGACCCAGCCGGCGAGGATGCGCTCGATGCGGTCTTGCCACAGCGCGAGCCCGTAGTTGTGACGGGTCGGAAAATCGCTGATGTCGAGCGGCACCATCGCGAAGCCCGCGACCTGCATCGCCTTGCCTTGCGCGAGGAAGCGATCCGCGACGCCGCGCTGATCGAGCACCTCGATCGTGCGCGCGTGCAGCCCGCCCGCGCGCGAGCCCTCAAGCTCCTGCGTCGCGCGCCGCTCGACGATCGCGACGTCGACGCGTGCCAGCGCGAGCTCGGCCGCCAACATGAGCCCCGTCGGGCCTCCGCCCGCGATCACGACCGCATGAGTCTTCGTCATGGTCGCGTACGTTGCCGCAAGCAGCGGGCCTTGCCGCAAGCCCCGCTGTCTGGCTTACTTTAGAAGTGGAGAGGGGCGGAGGTCGCTAACGGCGCTTGCCGTGCTTGCGATCGAGGTAGTCGCCCAGCGCATCGAGGCGTTGCCCGAAGAAGACGGCGAACTCCTCGGCCCAGCCCACGACGTCGCGCAGTGGCCGCGGATCGAGCCGGTACATCCGCTGGCGGCCCTCTCGACGAACCGAAACCAGATCGGCCTCTTCGAGCACGCGCAGGTGCTGCGAGATCGCGGCGAACGTCATGTGGAACGGCTCGGCGAGCTCGCTCGCCGCACGCTCGCCGCCCTTGAGCGTCACGAGGATCGCGCGCCGCGCCGGGTGCGCGATCGCGTGGAAGACGTCATTGTCCTGCGTTGGGCGCATGGCCGCTCCATTCGGGATATGCGGTCCTGAGCGCGGCGAACCGTTCGAGCCAGTCGGGCGGAATGCGCCCGTCGAGCTGCGCTTCGAGACGCTCGAGATACGCGTGCAGCCCGGGCAGAAAACCGCGCGCCGTCTGCAACGTGATGCGCCGATAAGTCACGACGACCGCGGTCGAGTCACCGTCGGGCGCGAGCTCGTAGCGGAAGATCGCGCGCTCGCCGCGCGGCATCTCGGGCACGGGCGCGACGATCCACTCGTACTCGAGCACGCGCGGCGGTTGCCAAACGAGAATCTTTCCCGTCGAGCGATAACGCGCCGGGCCCGACACGAGCTCGATCCGTCCGCCGACGCGCCCCTCGATGAAGGCGTGCGTACACATGAGCCACTCGCGCAGCCCCTCTGGCGTCGCGATCGCGTCCCATACGTGCTCGGGCGTGTGCCGGTACACGCGACGAAACGTCAGCGTCGCGTCTCCCCCGTCCTCGACCAGCGTGCCTCTAGGTTGCATAGGTGACGACGACGTTGCCGCAACGAAACGCGCGTTGATCGACCAACCGCAGCGCGCACCCCTTCGTGAACACCGTCCGTCCACCGCCCAGCGCGAGTGGAACGACGACGAACTGATACTGATCGACGAGCCCCGCGGCGCCGAGCTGCGCGACGACGCTGCCGCTGCCGAGGACCGTGAGGCCCGGCCCTTCGCCCGCCTTGAGCGCGCGCACGGCTTTCACCAAATCGCCCTTCAAGAGCTGCGTGTTGTTCCAGGTCGGCTGGATCGTCGTCGACGCGACGTACTTCCGCGCGGCGTTCATGCCCTTCGCCACCGCCGGCATCTGCGCCGCGGCCATGGGCGTCGGCCAGAACGCCTCCATCTGCTCGTACGTCGTACGGCCGAAGATCAGCTCGCCGCCCCCACTGGCGTTCGCGCTCACCCAGTCGGCGAACTCGACGTCCTGCGCTCCCACGTGCGCCCAACTCATGTCGCCGTGGGCGTCGGTGAAGTAGCCGTCGACGGAGATCGATTCGAACACGTTCAGCTTCCTCATGGTGCCCTCCTTGGCATGGGAGAAAACTATTAAATTATATCTTAATCGTCAAGCACCTCTTAACATAACTTGACGGGAATATAAACATCTGGCTATATAGCCACCATGGCATCGACGACGGCGAGGGCATACGTGGACTCGTCGTTCTCCATCGTCGCGGAGCCCAACCGCCGAGCGATCTTGAGCCTGCTGCTCGCGTCCGAGCGATCCGTGGGCGAGCTCGAGGGTGAGCTTCGGCTGTCGCAGCCGTCGGTCTCCAAGCACCTGCGCCTGCTGCGAGAGGCGGGGTTCGTCGAGTCGCGCATCGAGGCGCAGCGTCGCCTCTATCGGCTGCGACCGGAGCCGCTCATGGAGCTCGACGCGTGGCTCTCTCCGTTCCGGCGCTTCTGGTCGAAGCACGTCGACGCCCTCGAGAAACACTTGGACAAGATGGCCAAGCTGGAAAAGGTGGCCCCCGTGAAAGGAAGGAAGAAGACATGAGCAACCGTGAGCAATACGCGCCGGGGCCCGCCGCTGGCGCCACAGTTCGGAAAGACGGAGACAAGTGGACGCTCGTCCTCACGCGCGAGCTGGCGCACCCGCCGGCGCGAGTGTGGCAGGCGCTCACAGAGCCCGAGCACCTGCGCGAATGGGCACCGTTCGACTCCGACCAGAACCTCGGCTCCGCAAGCACCGCGAAGCTGACGACCGTGGGCGCACCCACGCCGCTCGTGTCCGAGACTCAGGTGAAGCGCGCCGACGCGCCCAAGCTGCTCGAATTCAACTGGGGCGGACAGGACATCCGCTGGGAGCTCGAGCCGCTGGGCGGAGGCGGCACGCGACTCACGCTCTGGCACAACATCGATCGCCGCTTCATCGCGATGGGCGCCGCGGGCTGGCACATCTGCCTCGACGTCTTGGATCGGTTCCTCGCCGATCGCCCCATCGGGCGCACGGTCGGCCCCGACGCCATGAAGTTCGAGGGCTGGCAGCGCTTGCACGCGGAGTACGCCCAGCAGTTCGGCGTCGAGCTCCCCAGCTGGCCCACGCGCGGGAGCTGATCATGCGGCGCTCAAAAGGAATGGTGATCGGCTTCTGGATCGTCACTGCGCTCTTCTGTCTGCAGATCGGCTTCACGGCGTACGCGCAGCTGCGCCTGCCGCGGGTCGCCGAGATGTTCACCCACCTCGGCTTCCCCGATTACTTCCGCGTCGAGCTGTCGTGGGCCAAGTTGCTCGGCGTCGTCGTGCTGCTCACGCCCCTGCCGGCGCGCCTCAAGGAGTGGGCCCACGCCGGCTTCGCCATCACGCTCGGCTCCGCGCTCATCGCCCACTTCGCGATGGGCGACGGCCCGAAGGTGTGGGGGTGGGCCGCGGGCACGGCGGTGCTCTGGGTGCTGTCGTACGTCCTGTGGCGGCGCGTGCGGACGGCGCCAGCGCGCGCCTGACCCAGGCCGACTGACGCTGGACGGCACCCCCTCGTCGCGTCTACAATCTGCCTCACGCTTCGAACGCTTCGCGTGCCGCGCGGGCTGAGAAGGCTCTCCTATATAGCTCTTGGGCGTTGGTATTTGTGAGGGTGGACACCAGCCTAGAGTGACAGTTAATCGGATCTGCGATCCGGTCGATGGGTTCCGGTCCACGGAATGGAAGGGAGTCCTCATGACGCGATTTGTCTATTCGAGCATTGCGTGCATGCTCCTGCTTCTCGGCGGTTGTTGGGACGCAACAGGACACATTTTGGACGATCCGGCGGCCAACCACGCCGCGACGGGTGGAGGCGCGGGAATCGGAGGCAACTCGCTCGGCACGGCCCCAAGTGGAGCGGCCGGCGATGCGCCGACGAAAGGCAGCGGCGGAGCGACGACGAACGGGGGCGCAGGCGCGGTTTCATCTGGCGCGGCAGGCGCGGTTTCATCTGGCGCGGCGGGCGCGGTCTCGACTGGCGCGGCCGGTGCGGTCTCGGCCGGGGCGGCGGGCGCGGGCTCGTCCGGCGCGGCGGGTGCGATTGCCAGCGACATCGGCGTCTGGACGGACAGCCCGGGCGCGTGTCCGGCGGGCATGACGAAGTTCGACGTCACGACGGTGGCTGATCTTGCCGCCGCCGCGCGAGGAGAAGGCGCTCACGCGAGCGATCCCGCCAGCGCCTGCTACTTGATTCACGACGGTAGCTACGTCCAGAACGGCACCTCGCCTTCGCTCTATGTCACCAAGGGCGGAACGTCGGCGACGGCCCGGCGCATCTTCGTCGGCCAGTCCCGAGCCGGCGTCGTCCTCCGTGGACGCGGCACCATCGACACAGGCATCAGCCACGTTCTTCTCAGCAACCTGACCTT
>DATAZS010000193.1:0-3790 GCA_036271915.1 Polyangia bacterium | reverse complement strand
GGATCTGCAGCGCGATGGGTGGCACGGAGAGAGAGCCGATGCGCCCGTGTGCGAGCGCGAGCAGGATGATGTCGTGGCACGTGACGACCGTGCGCGCGGGGTCGAGGCTGTTGAGCAGATAGGCCTGACCGTGGTCGATGACGTGGATGATGTCGGCGTCGATCTTACGCACGAGGCGCGGATAGACGGCGAAGCGGCCGAACTGAATGTCGAGCTTGGCCCAGGTCGCCGAGCGGGTCCGCCAGCTCTCGGGGACGATCGCGGGCGGCCGCAGGCGCGTCACGACGATCCCCTTCCGGAGCAGCGCGTCCCCGAGCCGTTCGGCGTACAGGCGCATGCTCGGCTGCCGCTCGTCGCCGTAGTTGTGCAGCACGGCGACGCGGAGGTCGGCCGAGCCGTAGCGGATGGGCGAGGTGGCGTTCAAGGGTGGGAGCTGGCGAGAAGATGTCCAGACGGCGCGAAACGAGCCGAAACGGCCGCGATTCTACCCCCTCGGCGCGCAATTTTTGGACAACAATCGTCGGGACTAAACCGTGTTTCGTATCTATACTTTTGCGCCCCATGAACATCCTCGGCATCAATGCCTTCCACGGAGACGCGTCCGCGGCCCTCGTCAAAGACGGTGAGCTCGTCGCCGCGATAGAAGAAGAGCGCCTCAACCGCCGGAAACACTGCGCGGGCTTCCCCGCGCTCGCCGTGAAGTCGGTGCTCGAGGGCTCGGGCGTCGCGCCGGGCGAGATCGATCACGTCGCCGTCTCGCGCGATCCCAAGGCGAACCTTCACAAGAAGATCCTGTTCACGCTGCAGAAGCGGCCGTCCTTCACGAAGCTCGTCAAGGACCGGCTCGCGAACGTGGCGAAGGTGCGTGGCCTCGACGACTCGCTCGCGACGGCGCTCGGCGTCTCGCCGAAGGAGCTACGCGCCAAGTTCCACAACGTCGAGCACCACAAGTCGCACCTCTCGAGCGCCTTCTTCGTCTCGCCCTTCGAAGAGGCGGCCTGTCTCTCGATCGACGGCTTCGGTGACTTCGTGTCGAACATGCGCGCCGTGGGGCGCGGCCTCGATCTCGAGATCCTCGACCGCGTCGAGTTCCCACACTCGGCCGGCCTGTTCTACACGGCGATCACGCAGTTCCTCGGCTTCCACAAGTTCGGCGAGGAATGGAAGATGATGGGCCTCGCGCCCTACGGCAAGCCGACCTACGTCGAGAAGCTCCGCCAGGTCATCCGCCCGCTCGACGGAGGCCGCTTCGAGCTCAACCTCGACTACTTCCGGCACCACAGCGAAGGCATCGAGATGACCTGGGACGACGGCTCGCCCCAGATGGGGCTGTGCTTCTCGCCCAAGCTCGCCGAGCTGCTCGGCCCGACGCGCGATCCCGAGGATCCGGAGTTCTTCGGCAAGTGGGCCGACCTCGCGCACAGCGCGCAGGTCGTCTTCGAAGAGATCTTCTTCCACGTGCTCAACGATCTGCACAAGCGCACGGGCCTCACGAAGATCGCGATGGCGGGCGGCTGCGCGCTCAACTCCGTCGCCAACGGCAAGATCTTCGAGCGCACGCCGTTCCGCGAGGTCTTCGTGCAGCCGGCGGCCGGCGACAATGGCACGGCGATCGGCGCCGCGTACTACGTCGAGCACTCGGTGCTGCGCCGCCCGCGCACCTTCGTCATGAAGCACGCCTACACGGGCCCGGGCTTCACCGACGACGAGATCTCGAAGGCGATCGAGCACTCGCGCGCCGCGGGCTGGGACGCGAACATCAGCGTGCGCCGGCTCGACGACGCCGAGCTGTACCCGCACATCGTCTCCGCCATGACGGCGGGGAAGGTCGTGGGATGGTTCCAGGGCAAGATGGAGTTCGGTCCGCGCGCGCTCGGCAATCGCTCGATCGTCGCCGACCCGCGCCGCGCCGACATGAAGGACATCCTCAACAAGCGCATCAAGCACCGCGAGACGTACCGGCCGTTCGCGCCCAGCGTGCTCGAGGAGAAGGCGTCCGACATCTTCGAGCGCGTCGAGCCGTCGCCCTTCATGCTGATGGTCTACAAGGTCAAGGAAAGCCAGCGCGCGCGCATCCCGGCCGTCACGCATGTCGATGACACGGGCCGCCTGCAGACCGTGAGCGCGGCCACGAACCCGCGCTATCACGCGCTCATCTCGGAGTTCGATCGGCAGACGGGCGTGCCACTCGTGCTCAACACCAGCTTCAACGAGCACGAGCCCATCGTCGCGAACCCGACCGAGGCCTTGAACTGCTACCTCAAGACGCGGATGGACGTATTGGCGCTCGGCAACTGGGTTTTGACGCGCGCGGCGGTCTAGCAATCGAGTCGGATCCACAGTTGCGACATCGCCGACGTCACTGAGGCGCGCCACGCATGAGAACCGCAGCGGTTGCCTTCATCCTCTCGATCGTCTGCGCGAGCATCCTCACGCCGCTCGTGCGGCGTATCGCCCACCGTGTCGGCGCGCTCGATCACGCGTGGTCGTCGCGAAAGATTCACAGCCGCCCCATCCCGCGCCTGGGCGGCGTCGCGATCGTCATCGCGTTCTACATCCCTCTCGTCGGGCTCCTGCTCTTCCACTCAGAGGTCGGCCGCATGTTCGTGGCTGAGCGGAACTACGTCGTGGGCCTCTTCGTGGGCGGCCTCGCCATCGCGCTGCTCGGCGTGTACGACGACGTGAAGGGCGCGGGGGCCGGTCGCAAGTTCTTCGTGCAGTTCGCCGTTGCCGGCTTGATGTATTGGCTCGGCTATCGCGTCGACATGATCGCGAACCCGTTCGGGTCCGAGCTGCACCTCGGCTGGGCCAGCCTGCCGTTCACGTTGTTCTGGATCGTGGGCGTCATCAACGCCCTCAACCTCATCGACGGCCTCGACGGCCTCGCGGGCGGCGTCGCGCTCGTGGCCGTGCTCACGACCTTCCTCATCTCGCTGCAGCGGGCCCACCCGCTCATGATGCTGTTCTCGGGCGCGCTCGCGGGGTCGATCCTGGGGTTTCTCTTCTACAACTTCAACCCCGCGACGATCTTCATGGGCGACACGGGCAGCATGTTCCTGGGCTTCGTCCTCGCGACGAGCGCCATCCAGACCAACCAGAAGTCGTCGACGGCGGTCGCCGTGTTGATCCCCGGCATTGCGCTCGGCCTACCCATCATAGACACGCTGCTCGCGATGGGGCGCCGCGCGCTGCGCGGCCGATCGATGTTTCACGCCGACAAGGAGCACATCCACCACCGCCTGCTCGCGCGCGGCCTGTCGCATCGGCAGACGGTGCTCGTGCTCTACGGATTCTGCGTGCTGCTGGGCGCCGTCGCGCTCGTGCTGACCTACACGAACAGCCTGGAGTCCGCGATCTTGCTGTTCGCCGTCGGCGCGCTCGTCATCGGCGCGCTGCGCGCCCTCGGCTACATGCGCCTCGATCGCATCGCCGACTCGGCCTCCGACCGCCGCAAGAATAAGGCGCTGCGCGCCGCCGCGCGACCGCTCGGTCGGCGTCTGCGCCAGGTCACGACGCTCGATCAAGTGTGGCTCGTCGTGACCGACGCCGCCCTCGTCTTCGGCGCGACGAGCCTGCGCATCGGACCGTCACCGTCTTTTGCGCACGAGATCGAGGCGACTGGCTCGAACGTCAGTGACCCGTTCGAGTATCGCTTCATGATTCCAGGCAACGCGGGCGAGCTCGAGCTCGGCTGGTGCGACGGACGCCGCGAGATCGATCGTGACACCGAGATCGCGGTCGATCTTTTCTGCGAGCATCTGGCTGATGCGCTCGAACGCGTCAAGGCGGC
>DATAZS010000192.1:0-2402 GCA_036271915.1 Polyangia bacterium | reverse complement strand
CCGTGGGCCGCGTCGATGAGGGCGCGTAGATCGTCCGGCGTCCCGTAGGGGGCGAACGGCGCGAACAGAGCCACACCTTCGTAGCCCCAGCCGCGCGTCCCCGCGAAAGCGGCAACTGGTAGCAACTCGATGGCCGTGATCCCGAGCGCAGCGAGCTCGGCCAGGTGCTCGACGACGCCGGCGTACGTGCCGGCCTCACTAAACGCGCCCACGTGGAGCTCATAGATGATCTGTTGATCGAGCGGCCGCAGCACGCCGTCGTGTCGCCAGGCATGGCGCGCGCGAACGACCTGCGCGGGTCCGTGGACTCCTTGCGGAAGAAAGCGCGCGAACGGATCGGGTAGCTCGCGCCCGTCGACTACGAACTTGTAGAGGGCGCCGTCTTCGACGCCTGAAACGTGGGCGCTGAAGTATCCGTCGCCATGCGCGCGCAGAGTATGTTCGGCGAGGCAAGCGCCGTCGGCCCCGAACAGCCGGACGCCGCAGGCCGCGGCAGGCCGCGCGAAGAGACCGAACCGGGTTCCGCCGCCCTCGACCCGTGCGCCGAGGAGCATGGCTGCCGCAATGTCGGACGCCTCGCTCACGGAGCTCCGTCGTCGACGAGGAGCGCGACCGGCAGGTCGGCGAAGATGTCGGCAAGCCGCAGCGTCGGCCCGGCCTGGTGTCGGCGCCCCGTCAAGACGTCCCGGTAGACGCCGTGTCGCAGCTCGACCGTCGCGTCGTGCCACACATCACCTGTGGCCCACCGGCCGGCACTATTGACCAGCGACAAGGTCAGCCGCGGCACGAGGACGATTACGCGACGCTCGGCCAACGTGCGCGCAAACGCGACGACGTGCTCGCCGCCGTCGACGGGCTCGTAGTCGCCGGCGCGGAAAACCTCGGGCAAACGAGCGCGCGTGCGCAATGCCGCGTGCGTGACATAGAGTTTGAGCGCGCCGTCCTGCCACGTCGCGAGCAGCTCTCGGCTGAGCCCCGCGGGGTCGTCGGAGCGGGCCATGATCCGCGACAGCATCGTTCGCCGCGCGGCGAAGTCGACGGGACGACGGTTGTCAGGATCCACGAGGCTCTGGCTCCACAGCTCGCAGCCTTGGAACGTGTCGGGCACGCCGGGCGCGCACAGCTTGAGGACCGTCTGGGCGAGCGCGTTCGTCGCGCCCGCGATGTCAATCCGCTCGCTCCACTGCGCGACGTCCACCATGAACCCGTCGTCGGACAACGCGCCCTCCACGAAGGCGCGAAGGCCGGCTTCATAGTCTTCATCGGGGCGGTTCCAAGAGGTCTCGAGCTTCGCCTCGCGCGCAGCCTTTTGCATGAAGGCCACCAGGCGCGCCCGGAGATCGTCACGGCCTTGTTTGCCGTCCCAGCCGAACGGCCAAGCGCCCACGAGCGCTTGGTAGAAGGTGTACTCGTCGCGCCGCGCGGGCGCGGCCGCGCCCGCGTCGCCCACGGGGCGCTTGTGGGGCTCGGTCTTGCGCGACCAGCGGGCGACGACCTGACGCCACTCGGTCGGAATCTCCGAAAGAACAGCGATGCGCGCCGAGGCGTCCTCTCCCCGCTTGCTGTCGTGGGTGGACAGCGCCGACATCGCGAGCGGCCAACTGCGGGCGCGCTCGCGGTTCTGCGCCTGGAACCGCTCGATCGACGTGCCGAAGCGGCCCGGATCACCGCCCACTTCGTTGAGGCAGAGCAGTCGGTTGTATCGATAGAACGCCGTGTCCTCGACAGCCTTTGCCATGATTGGGCCCGACAGCTGCTGAAAGCGCATCGTGAAGTGGGTCATCGCGGCGCGTTCGGGCTCCGAATCCGACGCGCGCCCGAGCAACACCTGCTCGAGGAAGACGAACACGGAGGGATCGAGCGTCGCCGAGCGCAGGCGGGCCGCACGAATGGCCGTCTTGATGAGGCGTGCGTCCTTGTCCGAGACGCCATCGTCGGCGCGGACGTAGGTCCGGTAGACCGGGAACGACGCGAGCGTCTCGCGCAGCGCATGCGTGAGGGCTATCAGCGTAAAGTCGCTCCAATTGCGGTTCTCGGAGGCGATACGCGACAACAGCCGCGCCAGCATGTTGACCTCGGACGCCATCGACTCGAGCGTGCGCAGCTTGCACTCGTGCACGATGGCGCCGTACGGACGTCGCTCTCCCGTGAAGTCGCGATGGACCGCGGACAGCGTCTCTTCACCGGCGGGGTCGATCCAGAGCCCCAGCAGTGCCGCCCCTAAATCGTAGCCGGTCGTGCCGTCGACGGGCCACGACTCCGGCAGTTGCTCCGAGGCGCCAAGGATCTTCTCGATCAGCAGCGGCAGGGGCCGAACGGCATCGTCCGGATTCAACTTCGGATCCGTGACCTCGCTCCGAAACCTCCCCTGCAGCTTGCCGAAGTATCCCATTGGGTCGTAG
>DATAZS010000191.1:0-27242 GCA_036271915.1 Polyangia bacterium | reverse complement strand
GTACCGTCGCCTTGCGAGATGTCGACGGCGTTCTCGACAGACAGGACGCGAACGACGTCGGCTCGATCTGATGGCGAAACGGTCCCGTCGCCGAGCGCCGGCTTATAAGGCCAGTTCGACATCACGATCCGACAGCTCACCGTCTTGTCGGCCTCGATCCAGCAACCAATTCCGTCGCCGGCCGCGATAGTCTGGTGAACGAACCCCGCGATCTGAGTGTCGGCGGCGGCGGCGGCGCGGTCGACGACGGCATCCGATGACTCTACATCCGCATCGACGCTCCCGTCCTTCTCCGCAACATCGTCGCCGTGATCCTCGATCACATCGTCCGGCCGTATAGCATCGGCGCGATCCGCGGCGGCGTCCTTCCCGTCGACCGCACCGGCGACGACGGGCATCGACGTTTTCGTGCATGACGCCAACGTCGTCGAAAACATCAAGGCGACGAGACCGCTCGGTTTCACGAAAAAGAGGATAACTCATCTGGGTCTCGATCAACGACGTTACCGCTGCTGCGACAATGATTCGCACTCGCGCAAGCACACCCGCAAGCCGCGGCTGCGGTGCCAGCGACGACAGAACGAATACTCAACGCCGAAGCAACGCCAGCGCGCTATACAGGCGGCGATGTCGGCGTCCACGAGCCGCATCGTTGGCTCCGATGGCTCCGCGCGATCGTCAACGCATTCGACTCCTCTGACAGATGTGTGGGCCTCGCACAGACCACGAGATCGGTGCGGTCGCGACGTGGGTAAGAAGGTCCGTGTGTAAACGATCGAACTCCGTTAAGACGGCGTGTACATTGGAAAATGAAATGACGACACAGGGCGTGCTCGTGTTGCTTGCGGTCGTTGGCGCGGCGATCTGTGGGTGCGGCAAATTGAAACCGCACGACGTCGTCGACGCCGCCATCACTGAAGCCGCCGCCGCTGACGCGCGCGCGGACCTGCAGCGGGACCTGGAGCCGGACGTTGCCACAGAGTCAGCGCCAGACGGCGTGCTGAAATCGCCACCGGACGTCGTCGCAGCGTCGCCAGCTGACGCAGGTGACGCCGCGCTCGACTTCGACGGTGGCGTCGCCTGCGGTCCGATGACCTGCGGGTCGGGAGAGTTCTGTGTCCAGGGAATTCCCGGTTCGGACGCTGGCACTGCCGTGATTTTCGAATGTGATCCCGTTTCGGGCTGTGACGGCGGTGTTCCGGCTTGCACTTGCGTCGCGGGCTTCATCCTTCCCAGCTCGAAGGTGGGTGGAATCTGCGGAATGACCTGTCACCAAGTCGACGACCGTCACCTGCAATGCAACGGGGCGTGACCCCCTCTCGTCAGCGTGCCGAGGCCAGTCAAACGAATATCCGACACCGAAGCGATGGGATCACCTGGCCGTCGACCGCGCGCACACCGACGCCGAGGCATCGGCGCCGCGCTCGTTCGAGCCTCACTCGCCGCCCTCGAGCGTCAGGGCATTCGCAAATGCCACGTTGTGGTTTATCGCGACAACCACGAAGCGAATCAGTTCTGGGCGCGCCAAGGCGCGACGCCGCGCGACGATCTGACGCTGTCGACGTTCACGATCGTCCAGGGGTCGTCTAGCGTGACTTGCCGTCGACGGTCGTGACGGTGAGCGCCGCGAGGTCGACGTCGTCGAGGCAGCGCGCGTTGATGGCGACCATCGCCGTGCCGTCGGGCTTCTGGCCGCGCGCGAACGACTTGATGCCGCACACGCCGCAGAAGGCGTGGTTGATGACGTGCTTGTTGAACCGGTAGTCGGTGAGCGCATCCTCGCCAGAGCGCAGCGTGAAGGACTCGGTTGGCACGAACGTCAGCAGCGTGCCCGTGCGCCCGCACATCGAACAATTGCAGGCCATGACGGGCTTCGAGAGGTCGAGGCGCACCTCGTAGCGCACGCGCCCGCAGTGACAGCCGCCCTCGTAGGTCCTTTGCTCATCCATGGCGCGCGAGCCTAGCAGCCGTCTGCGGACTTGCACCTGCGCGGCGCATGTTGAATCGTCGAGGCGCATGAAGATCCTCATCGTCGGCGCCACGGGCGTCCTCGGACGCGCCACCCTTCCCCACCTGCGCGCGCACGACGTCGTCGGCACGACGCGCGTCGCGGACAAGCGCGACGTCCTCGCGGCGCTGGGAGCGCGCGCGGAGATCGCGGATGTCTACGCGCCCGGCGCCGTCGAGCGCGTCGCGCGCGCGTTCGCGCCCGACGTCGTCGTGAACTTCCTCACGGACCTCGCGGGCGGGCGCGGCCCGCAGAACAGCCGCATTCGGCGCGAGGGCGGCCCGATCGTGAGCGCCGCTGCGCGCGCGTGCGGCGCACGGCGGCTCGTCGTCGAGAGCATCGCTTTCGACCCCGGCGTCGCGACGTCGACGGCCGCCGTCGAGGCGCTCGAGGCGCTCGAGGAAGACGCACGCGCCTCGGGGCTCGAGGCGGTCGTGCTGCGCTTCGGGCGCCTGTGGGGACCGGGCACGTGGGACGCCGCGCCGCCAGAACCACCCGCGATCCACGTCGACGAGGCGGGACGAAGCGCCGCCGCGCTCATCGTCGACGTCGCGGCCTCGGGCGTCCACGTCATCGCAGGCTAATCACGCCCTCGCCGCTACTGCTCCATGATGAGCTTGTCCGCCGACGACTCTTCGCCGGCGGCGGGCGCGGTCTCGGTGGGCGCCGTGCCGTTGACGAACACCTCGTCCATCGTGCCGTCCTCGATCCCAGGGCGCGCGAGCAGGCCGGTGGCCTTGTCGATGCGCTGGATCACGACGCCGGGCGGCGGCGTGAAGTCCTTCGTGGGCTTGCCCGCGAGCGCCTTCGTCATGAAGTCGATCCAGATCGGCAGCGCTGCCGTCGCGCCCGTCGCGCCGCGCCCGAGCGAGCGCGGCTCGTCGAAGCCGACCCACACGGCCGCCAGGAGATCGGGCGTGTAGCCGATGAACCAGGCGTCGATGGTCTCGGACGCGATCGTCTTGCCCGCGACGACGACCTTGCGGTTCGTCGTGCCCGTCTTGCCCGCCGCGGGGCGGCGCAGGCGCGTCGCGGCCGCGCGCGCCGTGCCCTCCTCGACGACGCTGCGCAGGAGCGACGTCATGACGTACGCCACGTCGGGCTTGAGCACCTGCGCGAGCGGCGCCTCCTCGATCGCCTGCGCGCCGACCTTTTTCAGCAGCACGGGCGGCCCCTCGAGGCCGCCGCTCGCGAAAGTCGCGTAGGCGTTCGCCATGTCGATGGGCTTCACCGACGCGACGCCCAGCGCGAGCGCGAGGCCCGCGTCCTCGGGGATGGGCGTCGTGATGCCGAAGCGCGCCGCCGCCGCGCGCGCCGCGGGGATGCCCACCATGTCGAGCACCTTGATGGCGACCGTGTTCTTCGACTCGGCGAGCGCCGTGCGCACGCGGATGGGTCCCGCGAAGCTGTCTTTCTCGTAGTTATCCGGCTTCCAGCCCTTGTACGGCGTGGGCGAGTCGTCGATGATCGTCGCGGGCGTGATCTTGTCGGCCTCGATCGCCGCGGCATAGAAGATCGACTTGAACGACGAGCCCGGCTGACGCTCCGACCGCTCGGCGCGGTTGAAGGCACCAGGCTTGAACGCGTAGCCGCCCACGATCGCGAACAGCTCACGCGTGCGCGGGTCCATGACGATCATGGCAGCCTGCGGCCCGAGCTCGAGCGACAGCGGCGTGGGACCATTCTCGGTGTGCGGACGTTCCATCGCCACGCGCACGCGCACGACGTCGCCCGGCGTGAAGCGCGCCGCGAGCGGCTTCGGCCCCTTTGCGTAGCGCGGCTCGAGCGACAGATCGACGGCGCCTTCGCCTGCGCCCAGATCGACGATGAGCTTCGCGGGCCCGACGACGATCGACTCTTTGCCACGCGCATCTTTCGCAGCGGCCTTCGCCCCGACCGCTGGCGCGTCGCCCGGCCCCTCGACACGTTTGACGATCGCCTCGATGACCTGGCCGTCGCGCACGCCTCCCTTGTTCGCGGCCGCGAGCGCCGCGTGGCGCTTGTCGAGCGCCTTGCCCGTGAGGTGCGCCGACGGACCGCGGAATCCTTGGCGCGCGTCGAGCTCTTCCAGCCCGCGCTCGAGGCTCGTGCGCGCGAGCTGCTGCAGGCGCGCGTCGATCGTCGTCTGCACGGTCGTGCCCGACTCGGCGGCGTCGCCGTGATCGGCAAGATATCGCCCCACCTCGTCGACGGCCTCGGTCGCCATGCCGCGCGCCGCGAGCGGCTCGGGCGCGAGGCGAATCGGCTCGGCCGCGACCCGGTCCGCCACCTTGCGATCGACGTAGCCGCGCTCGGCCATCTGCCCCAGCACGTAGCGCTGGCGCGTCTTCGCCGCGTCGGGGTGCTTGCGCGGCGACAGGCGCTCCGGGCTCTGCGGCAGCCCCGCGAGCAGCGCCGCCTCGGCCAGGTTCACGTCGCGCACCGACTTGCCGAAGAAGTAGCGCGCCGCCTCCTCGCAGCCGTAGCGGCCGTGCCCGTAGTAAATCTGGTTCAGGTACAGCGCGAGGACCTCTTCCTTTGACAGCTTTTGAGACAGCTGCCGCGCGAGGATGATCTCCTGCACCTTGCGGCGCAGCGTACGCTCGGGCGTGAGCAGCATCGTCTTGACGACCTGCTGCGTGATCGTCGACCCGCCCTGCGCCGTGCGCCCACGCAGCACGTTCTCGATGAACGCGCGCAGCATGCCGCGATAATCGATGCCCTCGTGGTTGAAGTAGTCGGCGTCCTCTGCCGACACGACGGCGTTGATGAGCAGCTTCGGGATCGCCGAGAACGGGATCACGGTGCGCTTCTCGAGGCCGAGCTCGCCGATGGGCGTGCCCGCGCGATCGAGGATGCGCGTGACCTGCTTCGCGTGAAAGTCGTCGAGCTTGCTGATCTTGGGCAGGTTCGGATCGCTGCCGTAGTACGCGAACAAGCCCACGAGCCCGGCGACGCCCGCGAACGCCGCGAGCACGCCCGCCCACAGCGCGAGCTTGAACCAGCTCACGCTGTTCGATCGGCCCGAGCCGCGGGCCGCCTTGCGCGGCGCCGCCTTCTTGCCCGACGACTTCGCGGGACCTTTTTTGCCGCGGCGCGGATCACGATCGTCGAGGGAGGGGCCAGCGGCCATGCCGCGAGTGTAACTGCCAAGCGCCGTCGTTCAAGAAAGCAAGGAAGCAAGAAAGGTTGAGGCGGTGTGTCGCGTCACTCCCGCGTCGGCGATCCGAATGCTATGGTCGCCCACGTGCCCGAGGTCGGCCCGCCGCTCATTCGCGCCGACGCGCTCCAGGTCGGCTACGGCGGCGTCGCCATGCTTCCGCCGCTGTCGCTCGAGATCGGCCGGCGCGAGCTGTGGGCCGTCGTGGGGCCGAACGGCGCGGGCAAGTCGACGTTCGTCCGCACGCTGCTCGGCCTCGAGCGCGCCGTCGCGGGCGCGGTGACGCGCGCGCCCGCCCTGCGCCTCGCCTACGTCCCGCAGCAGGGCGCGCTCGACGCGATCTTCCCCGTGTCGGTGCGCGACTTCGTGCTCATGGGCCGCCAGGGACCGCGCGGCGTGCTCGGGCGCCCGCGCGCCGCTGATCGCGCCGCGGCCCACGGCGCGCTCGTCGAGGCGGGCGCCGAGGGCTTCGCGCGCGCGCAGCTGCGCGATCTGTCGGGCGGCCAGCGTCAGCGCGTGCTCATGGCGCGCGCCATCGCGCGCGACGCCGACGTCGTCATCCTCGACGAGCCGACGAGCGCGCTCGACCTTCCGTCCGAGCGCGACGTGCTCGCGCTCATCGAGAAGGTGCGCGCGCGCGCCGCGGTCATCATGGTGACCCACCTCGTGGGCGACGCGCTCGATCGCGCCGACCACGCGCTGCTCCTCGATCGCGATCACGACGTCGCGCTCGCGGCGCGCCCCGACGACATGCGCGTCGCGCCCGCGTTCCAGCACGTCTACGGCCACTTCGTCGGCCACGCGCGAGGACAACACTGATGGACGCGCCCACCTGGCAAGAGTTCTGGGCCAACTTCTCGATCTTCCGCGACGCCATCCTCACGGGCGGCCTCGCGGGCCTGCTGCTCGGCTTCATCGGCGTGCACGTCGTCCTGCGCCGCATGGTGTTCGCGTCGTCGGCCATCGCGCAGGCCGCCGCGCTCGGCGTCGCGCTGTCGTTCTGGATCGGCGCGCTGGTCGATCCCGTGCGCCACGCCGTGGGACACATGGCGGGCGCCGACGTCCACGTCACGCCGTTCCTCTTCGAGCCCGTGCTGTGGGCCGTCGTCGCGTCGCTGCTCGCGACGCTCGTGTTCATCGCGAACCCCGTGCGCCTGCACCTCACGCGCGAGAGCCTGCTCGGCTTCGTCTTCCTCGCGAGCGGCGCGGGCGCCGTCATCGTGGGCGACAAGATCACGCAGGAGGCGCACGACCTGTCGGCGATCCTCTTCGGCAGCGCCGTCGTCGTGCAGCGCATGGACCTCGTGCTCGTCGCCGTCGCGACCGTCGTCTTGCTCGGCGGTCACCTGCTCGCGTGGCGCGCGCTCGTCTTCTCGGGCTACGACCCGCTGGGCGCCCGCGTCCAGGGTCTGCCGACGCGCAAGCTCGACGGCTTCCTCTATATCTCGGTCGGCCTGTCCGTCGCGCTGTGCACGCGCGCGCTCGGCGCCCTGCCCGTCTTCGCCTTCAGCGTCTTGCCCGCCATGGCGGCGCTCGTGCTGACCTCGCGCATCAGCCTCGTCTTCGGGCTCGCGGGCCTGTTCGGCGCGCTCGCGGGCGTGGGCGGCTACGCCGTGTCGTTCCGCGCCGAGCTGCCCGTGGGCGCGACGCAGACCGCCCTCGCGGCGCTCTTCGTGGGCGCGGCGCTCGTGGGCCGCGCCGTCATCGGGCGCGCGCTCGGTCAGCGGGCGGGCAGCGCCTCGGCGCGCGCGTCCGGCCGCCGCGCGGCCGATCAGCCCCGGCCAGAATCGCCGCGGTAGCGCTCGACCACGGCCTCGGCGCCCCGCACCGACGCCGCGTAGAACCGCGCGCGCAGCGCGAGGCACGCCGCGGCGTCCAGATCGCCCTCGGCGCGCAGCGCCCGTCGCCGCAGCGCCGCCGCGCGCGACGCGATGACCGCCGTCGCGACCGACAGGTTCAAGCTGCCCGTCATGCCCGCCATCGGGATGCTGAACACGCGATCGGCGGCGTCGATGGCCGCGCCCGAGAGCCCCTCGTGCTCGTTGCCGACCATGACGGCCGCGGGCCGCGAGAAGTTGAGATCCTCGACCGAGGCCTCGGCGCCCGGCACGGCGGCGTAGATCACGAAGCCGTCGCGTCGCAGATCGGCGACGGCGGCGTCGAGCGTCTTGTGGCGCACGACGTCCAACCACTTCTCGCACCCCTGCGTCACCGTCGACGAGAACCGGAACGGCTCGAACGACTCGATGACCTCGACGCGCTGGATGCCGAACGCCTCGGCGCTGCGCAGGACGGCGGCGCCGTTGTGCGGATCGTGCAGGTTCTCGATGACGACGCGCAGCCCGCCGAGCCGCGCCGCGACTGCGGCGTCGATGCGCGCGCGCCGCTCCTCGAGCAGCAACGGCGCGAGCGCCGCGCACGCGGTCGTCGGATCTTTCAGGAAGGCTTCGTCAGGCATTCGGCGCGGAATGGCCGGCCTAGTGTAACCGCGGAAATCGGCGCGCGCGCCGGTGCTTTTGCTAAAATCCGCGCGATGAAAAAGTTGACGTCCTGGTCGCTCGCCTCCGCGCTGTTGGCCCTCCTGTCGACGATGTCGACGGCGGCGGCGCGCGCCGACGCCCCGCCGCCCGCCGCCGAAAAGGCGCCGCGCGCGGAGAAGGCGCCCGGCAAGGAGGTCACGCTCCACGGCACGCTCGGCTGCGGCAAGTGCTCGTTCCACGAGGCCTCGGAGTGCCAGAACGTCCTCAAAGTGAAAGCCAAGAACGGTGCCGAGGACACCTACGTCCTCGCCGACAACGCCGTGAGCCAGTCGCACCACGACAAGGTCTGCGGCCCGACGACGCCCGCGACCGTCACGGGCGCGATCTCGAAGCCCGACAAGCGCTCGCACGGCCGCAAGGTCCTCACGGCCTCCGCGATCACGTTCCAGTGAGGCCGACGCGTCAGCGCGCGCGCGCGGGCGCCGTGCCCCGCTGACGCGCGCCGCGCGTGAACAGACGCCTCAGCTTGCCCGCCCCGAACGTGTCGCCGCCGCCGTCGGCATCGTCGTCCGTGAGCTCGGGCGGCGCTTCGGCCTCGGGGTGCGCCGTGATCGCCTTGACCCAGTCGAGGCACTGCTTCTCGGTGAACGTCGCCTCCTTGCGATCGAACACGAGCGGCGTCTGCGCCCACGCCGCGAGCTCGTCGTCCGTGAGGCGCCCGCGCTCGTGCACCTTGGCGACGATGCGGTGCACGTACTTGTCCCACGGCGGATACAACTGCCCGTGGCAGTACTGGATGTAGCGCCGCTTCGGGCTCGGCAGGATCGACGAGAAGAACGCCGCCTCGACGGGGTTGAGCTCCGACGGCTTCTTGCCGAAGTAGTGCCGCGCCGCCGCGCCGATGCCGTAGATGCGCGGCCCGAACTCGATGGCGTTGAAGTAGAGCTCGAGGATGCGCTCCTTCGGCAGCTCCTGCTCGATGTACCAGACGAGGAAGAGCTCCTGCAGCTTGCGCGACAGCGTCTTCTCCTGGCTCAGCAGCACGTTCTTCGTCATCTGCATCGTGATCGAGCTCGCGCCCAGGCGGAATCCGCCGCGCGCAAGGTCGCGCTTGAGCGCGCTCTTGAACTCCGACGACACCCAACCGTGATGCTTGAAGAAGCCGTTGTCCTCGGTCGTCATGATCGAGTTGATGAGGTACGGCGAGATCTGATCGTAGGGCGTGAAGTCGGGGTTCTCGGGGCCGATGACGACGTCCATCGTCTCGGTCTCGCCGGGGACGATCGCGCCGCTCGGCGGCGGCGGCACCTCGACGCTCACGATGATGGGATCCGGCTTCGCGAGCGCCGTCACGACGTCGGGCGCCTTGACGACCTTGCAGCCGTCGATGCCGACCTTGCCGTGCAAATCGAGCGCGTCGAGATCGGCGAAGTCGATCTTCGCCGTGACCGATGCCTCGAAGTATCCCTGCAGCACGAAGCCGACCAGCTTGGGCGCGAGCGCCTCGGGGATGCTCGCGAGCATCTTCGCGCACGGGACGCGCGGCACGGTGAACGTCAGATCGAGCTTGGGCACGAAGCCGAGCTTGCGGCCGTTGCCGAACTGGTACGTGCCGCGCGGCAGCTCGATCGTGCCCGCGAGCCGCGCCGTCAGATCGCGCACGCGCCCTTCGACCTTCTCGAGCGTGATGCGTCGCTCGGCCGGCACGACCGTGCCGCGCAGCGAGATGCCCAGAGACACGTTCTCGACGGGATCGCTCGCGAGGGCGTCGTTCTGGAGCGAGACCCCCACGGCCGCGAGATCGCCGCCGAAGTGCACGTCGCCAGCGTCCCACGTCAGATCGAACGCGGCGTCGAGCGTCGTGTTCTGTGGGTCGCGCACCGACTTCGGCAACACGTCGGCGATCTTGTCGAGCGAGAACTGTTCGGCGCGCAGCGTGAGCGCGCCCTCCTTCCGCTCGAGGTCGGCGTGCCCCTTCGCGGTCCACAGCTCCTCGCGCGCGCCGCCGTAGCTCCCGTGCAGATCGATCGTGACCGCGCTCGACGCGGCCGCCGACGGCGCGATGACGCCCGCGATGCCCGTGAGAGACAAGGTCGGCAGCGGCGTCGCCGATCCGCCACTCACGCGCAGCGCGGGCACGCCCACGGGGTGCATGCCCGCGAGCGACGCCTCGACGTCGACCTCGTCGGCGCCGAACTTCGGCCCTTGGTCGTCACCCGTGAGCGCGAGCACGCCATGCACGCCGCGCGCGTGCAGCACGACGTGCGTCCCCGGCAGCAGCTCGCCCGTGAGCGCGTCGACGGTGACGCCGAGCCCGCTCTGTCGATCGCGCACGTCGACGGTCGCGCTCTCGACGATGATCCCTGGCGGCGTGGCGCCGCTCTTCTTGTCTGCGTCGTGATGCTCGCCGTGTCCGCGCAGCCGCTCGACGATCTCGCTCACGTCGTCGTCGGCGCCGCCGCGCACGACGTGCGCGCGTAGCCCAGCGACGCGCACGGGTCCGCCGCCGCCGACGGCGACGCCGAACGGCACGACGAGGCGATCGACGTCGACGAGATCCTCTCCCGTCGTCCCCGCGACGCGAATGCCCGTGAGCGTGATGTGTCCGAGCCCCGCGCGACCCGCGCCCACGGTCACGGTGCGTCCGATGCGCGTCGTCACGCGCGACGCGAACAGGCGCGCCGCGAGCCCTCCCACGGCCCACGGATACAACGCGATCGCGAGCACGATCGCTGCGCCGCCGGCCGCGACGCCCCGGTGCGCCCGCAGCCAATCGAGCCCCTTCGGGGGCCGGGCACGGCCGGGCGAAACAGAGAGCGGCGGCACGGAGCCCCGGATACTACCTCACCGGGGTCCGCGCCGCCGTCGGGAGCGGCCCTTACGCCGCGCGAAGCGCGCCCGACTCGACGGCGGGCGCGAGCTCGGCCGCGAGCCGATGCCGCGCGTGGTGCAGCCGCGACATCACCGTGCCGACGGGGCACTGCACGAGCCGCGCGAGATCTCGGTACGACTCGCCCTCGAGCTCGCGCAGCTCGAGCACCTCGCGGTGGGCCGTCGACAGCCGCGCGAGCGCGCCGCGCACGACGGCGCCCGTCTCGTGCCGGCTCGCGATTCGTTCGGGCGTCTGCTCGTCGACGCCGTCGACGAAGTCCTGCGCGTGCTCGTCATCGTCGTCGGCGACGCGATCGCGGCGCGCCTGGTGACGGCGCAGCCGATCGAGCGCGGCGTTCACGACGATCCGATGCAACCACGTCGAGAACGCCGATCGCCCCTCGAAACAGGAGAGCGAGCGGCAGGCCTTGAGGAGCGCCTCCTGCACGACGTCCTCGGCGTCGTCGCGATCATGCACGATGCGCATCGCGACGGCGAGCAGGCGCGGCCGCGCGTCGGTGAGCAGCCGGTTGAGCGCCGCGCGATCGCCGGCGCAGGCCGCCGCGATGACCTCGTCGAGATCGCGAAGCGGATTCGCCTCGTCGCTCTGAGGCGCTTTGGTACCAGCGAGCTGACGACCGTCCGTGCTGTCGAGGTTTTCCATGGCTGCCCCGTCATGAGTGCAACCGCGATACCGAGAAAGGGTGTCCAGAATCACGGGCTTGGTCGGTTGGTATCGCGTCAGTCGCGCACCCACCTCCACCCACCGAGCGACGCTGCTACTATCAGCGCGCGGTCATCTAAATGTCGGAAACGGAGCGCATACGAGCCTTCCTTGCCGCGATGCGCAGGCGGCTGCTCGTGCGGGCCGCGGTGCAGACCGCGGGCTTCGGCGCCGCCGCGATCCTCGTCGTGCTGCTCGGGCTCGCCGCCGTCGCGGCCGCGGTCGGGCCCGCGGGATTCTGGCCGACGGCGACGACGGCGGCGCTCGTCGCGCTCGGCATCGGAGCGGTCGCGGCGGGCGTCCTGCGACCGGCGCGCGCGCTGCGCGACGATCACGCGGCGGCGCGGCGCGCTGGCGCGCTCGTGCCGCTCCTCGCGAGCGATCTGTTGTCGGCGATCGAGCTCGAGGCGGCGCCCACGAACGCGGGCGCGGCGCTCGTGTCTCCTTCGCTCGTGCAGGCGTTTCACGCCGACGTCGCGCGCGCTCTCGCGCCCGTCGACCCGCGCTCGCTCGTGCCGCTGCGCCCGGCGGCCGCCGCGATCGGCGCGGGCGCGGGCGCGCTCGCGCTGCTGCTCGGCGCGGCTTGGCTGTCGCCGAACCTCGCGCTCGGGCTGCGCACGCTCGTGCACCGGCCGTCGCTGTTCGAGGGCGCGGCGATCTCGGACGGACCGCTCGTGGGCGACGTGCGGGTCACCTATCAATATCCGGCGTACACGGGCTTGCCGCCGCGCACGGTCGACGGCTCGACGGGCGATCTCGTCGCCGTCAAGGGAACGCGCGTGCGCATCGAGGCGCGGCCGCTGCGCTCGGCGCGCAAGGCGCTGCTGCTGCTCGGCGACGAAGGCGAGCGCGGCGAGCTGGCGGCGACGCTCGTCGACGGTGCGCTCACGGCCGAGCTCACGCTCACGGAGAGCGGGAGCTATCGCTTCTTCTTGCAGCCCACGTTCGGCCGCTCGGTGCGCGAGCGCGCGACGCACCGGATCGACGCCGAGGCCGACGCGCCCCCGCGCGTCGAGATCCAGGGCCCCGCCGACCGGCTCGAGCTCGCGACGCCGAGGCCGATCGAGGTCGGCTACACGGCGTCGGACGACTATGGCCTCGGCGCCGTCGAGCTCGTCTACCGCGTGGGCGACCGTCCCGAGCAGCGCGTGCTGCTGCGTGACGCGCGCGGCGCGCACGCGGCGCAGGGCCGCACGCTCTGGGATCCCGCCGCGGGCGCGCTCGTGAGCGGCGAGCGCATCGGGTACCACATCGAGGCCCACGATCGCGACGACGTCTCGGGCGCGAAGGTCGGCTCGTCGCGCACGCTCTACGTCGTCATCCAGAACGCGCACGAGTCGCTGGAAGACCGGCTCGAGCGCCAGCGCGAGGTGCTCGAGCGGCTGCTGGGCGATCTGGGCGACCGGCTCGAGCACGGGCCCGAGGCGGGCGTCGTCGACGCCACGGCGCGCCTCACGGCGCTCGCCGCCGTCCACGAGGCCGAGGAGTCGCACCTCACGCTGCTCGGTCGGCTGCTCGACGACGATCGACGCGAGGGCACGCTCGGCAAGGTCCTGCGCGCGGGGCTGGGCGGCGTCGCCGATCGACTCGAGCGCCTGCTGCGCGAGGAGGCCCCCGCGCTCACGGCGCTGCGCGCGAAGCTCACGCCCGCCGGGCTCAAGGCGCTCGACGGCCAGCAGGTGCGCCACGTGGCCGAGCTCGAGAAGGACGTGCTGCTGCTCGACGATCTCGTGGGACGGCAGCGGCTCGAGGATCTCGCGTCGCTGGGCAAGGAGCTCACCGACGCGCACCAGCGGCTGCAGGATCTGCTGACGCGCTACAAGGCGACGAAGGACGAGTCGCTGCGGCGGCAGCTCGAGCGCGAGGCGCGTGAACTGCGCGCGCGCATCGGCGAGCTCGCGCAGAAGATGGCGCAGCTCAAGGATCGCAACGACGTGCCCGAGGAGTGGCGAAACTCGCCCGACATGAAGGCCCTCGCTGAACAGGCCAAGAAGTTCGACGAGCTGCTCGAGAAGGGGGACTCGGGCGATCTCGAGCACGCGCTGTCGGAGCTGGGCGACGACCTGCGCGGCCTACGCCAGATGCTCGACCAGAACCTCGACGGCTTCGGCGCCGAGCGCTTCCCGCAGGAGAACCGCGTCGTCGCCGATCTCATGAAGAAGGTGGGCGAGATCGAGGGCGACGAGCGCGGGCTCGAGAAGGAGACGCAGTCTCTCGCCGAGAAGCAGGAGGCCGAGGTCGGCAAACGTCTGTCGGGGCAGCTCGAGGACTTCTTGAAGCGCGAGACGGAGAAGCTCGACAAGCTCAAGCAGCACCTCGCGGGCGTGCCCACGGGTGATCCGGAGAGCGCGCTCGCCGAGGACATCGAGCGCGCGCGCGACAGCGCCAAGCAGGTGAGCCGCCTGCTGGGCGAGCGCGATCTCGCCGAGGCGAAGGGCGAGGCCGAGCGCGCCGCCAACAACCTCGATCGCGCGGCGGACCACCTCCAGGAGGCCGCCCAGGGCGCCGACGGCAAGCGCGCGCACCGCAAGGGCGCAGACGCCGAGCGCGACAAGGCGGAGAAGTCGGCCGAGGCCGTGGGCGAGGCGCGCGGGCTCGCGCAGGAGATCGCCGACGATCTCGACAAGATAGTGCCGCGCGCGTCGGACACGATGTCGCCCGCCGAGCGCGAGCAGGCGCGCCAGCAGTCCGAGCGCCAGGGCGCGATCGGCAACCGCACCGACGAGACGGCCGACGAGGCCGCGCGGCGCATCGGCAAGATGCCGGGGCTCGAGAAGGCCGAGGGTGATCTCAAGGCGGCGGCGCAGCGCATGCGCCAGGCCGCCGACATGCTCAAGCGCAGCGAGGGCAAGTCGGCCGCGGCCGCCGAGCGCGACGCCGCCGAGCGGCTCGCGAAGCTGCGCGACTCGATGCAGGAGCGCACGATGGGCTCGGGCAAGTCGCAGCACGATCCCGTGCGCATCCCGGGCGCCGACGACTCGGCGGCGCCGCGCGCGTGGCGCCGCGAGCTGCTCGACGCCATGAAGGAGAAGGCGCCCGAGCGCTTCCGCGACGAGGTCCGGCGCTACTACGAGGAGCTCGTCAAATGAAGTGGCTCGCCGCGCTCGCGCTGGGCGCGTGGGTTGCCGCCGCGGGGACGCGCGCCGCCGCGGCGCACGCGACGCCCGAGGAGCTCGACGGGCTCGCGCGCGACGCCGAGAAGCAGCTGGACGAGTGGCGCTTCGCCGACGGACGCGCGCGCGTCGCCGATCTCGAGCGCGTCGCACCCGGCGCGGCGCCCACGCTGTACCTCGAGGGCTATGAGCACTTCCTCGAGGGCGACTACGGCGACGCCGTTCACAAGCTCGACGCCTCGCTCGCCGCCGGCCCGCACGACGCCGTGGCCGTCAACGCGCGCGAGTTGCGCAACCTCGCCGCCGAGGCGCGCGACGCGATCAAGGATCACAAAGAGGAACGCTTCGGGCACTTCATCATCCGCTACCCGGCCGTCGACGCCGTGCTGGCGCCGTACGCGCGCGAGGCGCTCGAGGCGGCTTACCGCGCGCTGCACGATGATCTGGGCTTCGACGCCGAGCTGCCCGTGCGCATCGAGTTTTATCGCAGCCCGTCAGATCTCGCGGCCGTGTCGTCGCTCACGCAGGCCGAGGTCGCGCGAACGGGGACGATCGCGCTGTGCAAATGGGCGCGCCTCATGGTGACGTCGCCGCGCGCGCTCGCGACGGGGTACCCGTGGCTCGACACGATCAACCACGAGCTCGTGCACTACGCCGTCTCGTCGATCACGCACGATCGCGCGCCCGTGTGGCTGCAGGAGGGGCTCGCGAAGTTCCTCGAGCGGCGCTGGCACGAGCCCGCGGGCGGCCGCATCCCGCCCGCCATGGAGACGCTGCTCGCGAAGGCGCTGCGCACGGGCAAGTTGATCTCGTTCGAGGCCATGCACCCGTCGATGGCGAAGCTGCCGTCGGCCGAGGACGCGACGCTCGCCTTCGCCGAGGTCGCGAACGCCGTCGCGCACCTGTGGACGGACAAGGGCACGGCGGGGTTGCGCGACGCCCTCAAGCGCGTCGCCGACGGCGCCGACGCGCGCGAGGCCGTCGCCGCCGCCGACGGCGTGCCGTGGCCCGAGTTCGAGCGCGGCTGGCGCGCGTTCATGGCGGCGCAGAAGTACAAGCCGTTCCCCGCGATTGACATCCCCACGACGCACGTCCGCAAGGCAGGCGCGATCGCGTCGCAGCGCAAGCCGAGCGAGGACGAGGCGCTGTCGCCTTCGGCGAAGATGGCGGCGCCCTTTCGCTTCCTGCGGCTCGGCAACATGCTGCTCCGCCGCGATCGGCCGCGCGCCGCCGTCATCGAGTACGAGAAAGGCGCGAAGGCCGTCGTGTCGGCGGGCCATGGGGCAGCGGACGGATCGGCCGCTTGGCTGTTCCCCGTGAAGCTCGGGCGAACGTACCTCGTGCTGGGCGAGCCCGACCGCGCGCTCAAGGCGCTCGAGGGCGTGGGCGCGACGTACCCCGATCTGCCGTGGCCGCACGTCATCGCGGGCGAGGCGCGGCTCGCGAAGGGCGCGCCCGCGGACGCCGTCGTCGAGCTGCGCGCGGCGCTCGCGACGAACCCGTTCGATCCCGAGGTCCACTGCACGCTCGCCGACGCCTACGACAAGTTGCCCGAGGGCGGCGCCGTCGCGCGTCCGCCCGCGGACGTCATCGCGCGCGAGCGTCAGTTCTGCAAAGCGCTCGCGGGCGGCGCCGAGTAGCGCGGGGGCCGCGAGATCGCGCTCACGGACGACTGCGCACGGAGCCCGTGAGGCCGTCCGCCGTGGTCGCGTAGCGCCACGCGGCGTCGGGCTGCCGGCCGCCGACGGCGATGGCCACGGCGCCGACGATCGGAACGCGCGCGCCCGTCTCGTCGACGAGCGTGAGCTCGCGCGACGGAATGCTGAGCGGCACCGTGCGGCGCTCGCGCGGCGCGAGCGTGACGCGCGAGAACGCCGCGAGCCAGCGGCGCGGCGCGTACGCGGGCGCGTCGGGCTTCGACAGGTAGACCTCGACGACCTCGTCCGCGGCGCGCGCGCTCGTGTTCTCGACGTCGACGCTGAGCGCGAGATCGTGCGTCGAGTCGAAGGCGGGCGCGACGACGAGGTTCGAGTACGCGAACGTCGCGTACGACGCGCCGTCGCCGAACCTCCACAGCGGCGGCTTCTCCAGGTAGCGGTACGTGCGTCCCCTCATCGAGTAATCGGTGAACGCCGGGAGATCGTCCTCGGCGCGATACACGGTCACGGGGAGGCGGCCCGCGGGGCTGACGTCGCCGAACAGGACATCAGCGAGCGCGGCCCCACCCTCCTCTCCTGGATAGAACGCGTAGACGATCGCGGCGACGTGCGTGGCGGCCCACGGCACGGACAGCGCGCTGCCCGCCGTGAGCACGAGGACGACGGGCTTGCCCGTGGCGACGAGCGCCTCGAGCAAGCGCTGCTGCGGCGGCGGCAGACCGAGCGACGTGCGATCGCCGGCGCTGTCGCCCTCTTCACCTTCGTAGCGGGCCGAGAGGCCGAGCACTGCGACGACGGCGTCGCTGCGACGCGCGACGCGCAGCGCGTCCGCGAGCTGCGCGCTGGACCCGCCGCGGCCCACGAGCGGCGCGCCGCGCGCGTACGCGATCGAGACGCCGCGCGCCTCGGCGGCCGCGCGCAGCCCCGCGAAAGGCGTCACGGGGAGCGTCGGTTCGCCGTGATAGTTGCCGAGCAGCACGTCGACATCGTCGGCCGTCGGTCCCACGACGGCGAGGCGACGCACGCGCGGCGCGAGCGGCAGCGCGCCATGGTTCTCGAGCAGGACAATTGATTCACGCGCCGCCACGCGTGCGAGCGCGCGGTGGGCGGCCGACTCGACGACCGACATCGGGAGGCGCGCGTAGGGGACGAGCGCGTCCGGGTCGAACATGCCGAGCGCGAAGCGCGCCGTGAACAACCGCGTGACGGCGCCGTCGATGGCGGCGTCCGTCACGAGCCCGAGCGCGCGAGCCCCCGCGAGCGCGCCAAATTCGGCGCCGCACGACAGGTCGGTGCCCGCATCGAGGGCCATCGCCGCGGCGCGCTCGAGCGTGTCGGCGGCGTGGTGGCCGCCCACGATGTCGCCGATCGCGCCGCAGTCGCTCACGACGAAGCCGCGAAAGCCCCACGCGCCACGCAAGGTCTGCGTGAGCAGCGCCGGGCTCGCGGCGCACGGCACGCCGTCGAGGCGGTTGTACGCCGGCATGACGGCGCCCACGCCCCCTTCGCGCACGAGCGCCTCGAACTGCGGCAGGTACGTGTCGGCGAGATCGTGAGCGCTCGGCCGCGCGTCGAACGAATGGCGCAGCGCCTCGGGGCCGCTGTGCGCGGCGAAGTGCTTCGCCGTCGCGATCGTCTTCAGGTAGCGCGGATCGTCGCCCTGCATGCCGCGCACGAACGCGACGCCGAGGCGCGCCGTCAGCAGCGGGTCTTCGCCGTAGGTCTCCTGGCCGCGCCCCCAGCGCGGATCGCGGAAGATGTTCACGTTGGGCGAGAAGAACGTCAGGCCCTCGTAGCGGCCGTGCGCGCCGTGACGTTGCGCCTCCTCGTACTTCGCGCGCGCCTCGTCCGAGATCGCCGTCGCGACGTGGCCCACGAGCGCGTCGTCGAACGTCGCCGCGAGCGCGATGGCCTGCGGAAAGACGGTCGCGCGGCCCGCGCGCGCCACGCCGTGCAGCGCCTCGCTCCACCACCCGTAGGCGGGCACGCCGAGGCGCGGGATCGCAGGCGCGTCGTCGACGAGCTGGCCGACCTTCTCGTCGAGCGTCATCCGCGCCACGAGATCGCCGACGCGCTCTGCGATGGGGCGCGCCGGATCGCGGAACGGCTCGGGGCCAGGTGGGGCCGCGACGCGCGGCGCGCGCGCGCACGCAGTGAGCGCGACCAAAGCGAGCGCCGTCCGCGCGCGCGTCATGCGTTCATCCTGCGACCGTCGCGGCGGTTTCGAAAGCCCTTTTGCCCGACGCGCGCGCGTCGCGCGTGGAAAGGCCGAAGCGCGCGGCAGGCAGCCGTGGCCAGGACGGCCCGCGCGTGGCATTCTGGCGGGGTGTCGACCGGCCCCTTCCCCGTCGTGCCCGTGACTGACGCGCCCAGCGGCACGGCGAACACCGTGGACCGCGACATGGCGGCCGTGCGCGAGATGGCCGAGGCGCGCCGCGCGATCCTCGCCGAGATCGGCAAGCGCATCGTCGGCCAGGAGGCGGTCATCGATCACCTCCTTATCTCGCTGTTCGCGCGCGGGCACTGCCTGTTCGTCGGCGTGCCGGGTCTCGCGAAGACGCTGCTCATCCAGACGCTGTCGGAGGTGCTGGCGCTCTCTTTCGGGCGTATCCAGTTCACGCCCGACCTCATGCCGTCGGACATCACGGGCACCGACGTGCTCGAGGAGGATCGCGCGACGGGGCGGCGCGTGTTCCGCTTCGTGCGCGGGCCGCTGTTCGCGAACGTCATCCTCGCCGACGAGATCAACCGCACGCCGCCCAAGACGCAGGCGGCGCTGCTGCAGTCGATGCAGGAGCACCGCGTGTCGGCGGGCGGGCAGACGTACGAGCTGCCGCCGCCCTTCCTCGTGTTCGCGACGCAGAATCCGATCGAGCAGGAGGGCACGTACCCGCTGCCCGAGGCGCAGCTCGATCGCTTCATGTTCCAGGTCGACGTGGGTTACCCCACGGAAGAAGAAGAGGTGCGCATCGTCAACCAGGTGACGACGGCGTACCGGCCCACGCTGCGGCGCGTGCTGTCGCCCGAGCGCATCGTGCAGCTGCAGGAGCTCGTGCTGCGCGTGCCGGCGGCGCCGCACGTCGTCGCGCACGCCGTCGCGATCTGCCGTGCGAGCCGCCCCGCCGACGCGACGGCGCCCGAGTTCGTGAAGAAGTACGTCGCGTGGGGCGCGGGGCCGCGCGCCTCTCAGTACCTCGTGCACGCAGCGAAGGCGCGCGCGATCCTCGCGGGCCGCTACGCCGTCTCCCTCGAAGATGTCCGCGCGCTCGCGACGCCCGTGCTGGTTCACCGCGTGCTGCCGAACTTCCACGCCGAGGCCGACGGCCTCAAGGCGGCCGGGCTCGTCGCGCGCTTGCTCGACGCCATCAAGCCGGCGTAGCGCGCGATGGCGGACGCCGCTTCGGAGACGCCCGGCGCGCTCGTGCTCGATCCCGTCGACCTCGCGCGCCTCGCGACGATGGCCGTGCGCGCGCGCGTCATTGTCGAGGGCGCCTTCGCGGGCATGCATCACAATCCGCACGCCGGCACGTCGATCGAGTTCGCCGAGCACAAGGAGTACGCGCCCGGCGACGACCTGCGCCACATGGACTGGAAGGCCGTCGCGCGCGTCGAGCGCTACTACATCAAGCGCTTCGAAGACGAGACCGAGATGCGCACGTACCTGCTCGTCGACGCGTCGGCGTCGATGGGCTACAAGCGAAAAGGCGTCTCGAAGCTCGCCTACGCGAGCTACCTCGCGGCGGCGCTTGGTTACCTGCTCGCGCAGCAGGGCGATCCCGCGGGGCTGCTCGTGTTCGACGAGCGCACGCGTCAGTACCTGCCGCCGCGCACGCGCGGCGGGCACATCCGCGATCTGCTGCTCGCGCTCGACGGCGTGTACGCCGCGGGGCGCACGCAGCCGGGGCACGCGCTCGCGCACGCGGGCGAGCTCGCCGATCGCAGGAGCCTCGTCGTGCTCATGACGGATCTGCTGGACGCGCCCGCCGACCTGCCGGACCGGCTGCGGCAGCTGCGCTCGCGCGGGCACGACGTCACCCTCTTCCACCTGCTCGATCCCGACGAGGTCGAGCTGCCGTTCGAGGATCTCACGGAGTTCGAGGGCCTCGAGCCCGAGGACGCGCGGCGCCTGCTCGTCGACCCACGCGATCTCGCGGCGTCGTTCGCGCGCGAGTCGCTCGCGCTGCGCGAGCGCTGGCGGCTCGCGTGCCTCGAGGCGCGCGTCGAGTACCGCTTCACGACGACGGCGGCGCCCCCCGCCGAGGTGCTGCGCGAGTTCCTCTTCGACCGTCGGCGAACGAGGCGCTGATGCCCCTGCACTTCCTCGCTCCGTCGGTGCTGCTGGGCCTGCTGGCCGCCGCGCTGCCGTGGCTCATCCACCGCATCGGCAAGCGCCGCGCGCGCCCCGTGCCGTTCGCCGCCATGGAGCTGCTGCTGCGCGCCGAGCGCCAGGTGCAGGCGCGCCGGCGGCTGCGCGAGATCCTGCTGCTGCTCTTGCGCACGCTCGTCGCCGCGGCGCTGCCGCTCGCGTTCGCGCGCCCCTTCGCCGAGGTGCGCTCCGATCTGCCGGCCGCCGCGACGGGCACGCAGAGCGCCGTCATCGTGCTCGACGACTCGGCGAGCCTGCGCCGGCTCACGGGCGCGGGCGGCGACACCGTGTTTCAAAAGGCCCGCGCGCGCGCGCGCGCCCTCGCCCTCAGCCTGTCGTCCGACTCGGACGTCGCGCTCGTGCTCGCGTCTGAGGGGACGGCCGCGCCCGTCGCCGAGCTGTCGAACGATCGCGGACGCGTCGTCTCCGCGATCGAGGCCGCGACGTGCACGGCGCGCAAGGCCGACTTCGGCGGCGCGCTCCGGCGCGCGGCGCAGATCCTCGCGGCCTCCGTGCGCGCCGAGCGCGTCACGTACGTCGTCACCGATCTGCAGGCCGCGGGCTGGGAGGGCGTCGCGCGCCCCGTGCGCGGCGCGGGCGCGCCTGCCGTCGTCGTGCTCGACGTGGGGGGCGCCTGGGAGAACCGCGCCGTGGTCGCGCTTACGGCCGAGCCGGCGCCAGAGGAAGGCGCGCAGGGCGTCGCCGTCATCGCCGAGATCGCGAACTTCTCGGACCAGCCCGCGACGAAGCTCGCGCTCACGCTGCGCCTCGACGGCGACGACGTCGCGCGCGGCTTCGTCGACGTGCCGGCGCACGGGCGCGCGCGCAAGCGCTTCCTGTCGACGCTGCGCACGCCCGCGGGCGGCGGCACGGCGCACGACGCCGAGGTCGAGATCGATCACGACCTGTTCGCGCTCGACGACCGGCGGCGCGCGCGCGTCGAGGTGTCGCGCGGGCTGCGCGTGCTCGTCGTCGACGGCGATCCGCGCACGGTGCGCACCGAGGACGAGACCTTCTTCCTCGAGGCGGCGCTGCGCGCGGGCGGCGCCGGCTTCACGATCGCGACGGCGCTGCCCGACGAGCTGCCGCCCACGGGCCTCGAGGGCTACGCCGCGGTCTTCCTCGCGAACGTCGCCAAGCCGTCCGCCGAGCTCGCGGCCGCGCTCACGCGCTATGTCGAGAACGGCGGCGGCGTCTTCATCTCCGTCGGCGATCGCGTCGACACGGACACCTGGAACCAGCGTTGCAAGGCGCTGCTGCCGCAGCCGCTCGGCCTCAAGCGCACGGCCGCGGCGGCGCCGGGCGGCGCGCCCGAGGGCGAGACCGTCGATCTCCGCCCCGCCGAGCGCCTCGCGCCGCTCGATCGCCGCCACCCGCTGCTCGCGGGCTTCCCCGCGAAGGACGACGGCCTCGCGTCGGCGCGCTTTTTTCAATTCATGTTGCTCGAGCCCGTGCCCGACGCGCCCGGGCGCTCGGTCGTGCTGCGCTACGAGAACGGCGCGCCCGCGCTCGTCGCGTCCGACGTCGGGCGGGGCCGCGTGCTCTTGTTGACGACGACCGTCGATCGCGAGTGGACCGACCTGCCCATCCGTCCGGGTTTCCTGCCGCTCATGCAGGAGGCGGCCCGCTACCTCGCGGGCGCGCCCGGCGCCGACACGATCTCGGCGCTCACCGTCGGACAGCGGCGCGAGATCGGCGTCGGCCTCGAGGACGCGCGCATCGAGATCGTGAAGCCGGGCGGCCAGTCGCTCTGGCTTCAGCCCGAAGGGCGCGCGCCCGAGGCGCACGGCCGACGCACGGTCACGTTCACCGAGACCGACGAGCCGGGCCTCTACCGCGTGCGCGCCTCACGCACCGACGGCACCGTCGTGGATCGCCCGTCGGAGAGCTTCGTCGTCGACCTCGATCCCGCCGAGTCCGACCCCGCGCGCCTGCCCGACGACCGGCGCCCCGATCGCGCGCCCGACGGCGCCGCGACCGCCGCCGCGCCCAAGCGCCGCCTCGAGCTGTGGCACGCGCTGGGCATCGCCGTCCTGCTGTGCGTGTTCGGCGAGTCCCTGTTGACGCTGCGGCTGCGACGCGGCAGGGTCAAGGCGTGAACAAGCAATTCGGAAACGACGACGAGCGGCTGGCCGCCTACGTCGTGCGTACGTACGCACCCGAAGACGAGGTCCTGCGCGAGATCCGCGAACGCTGCGCGCGCGAGGGCCTGCCCGACATCCAGATCGCGCCGCTCGACGCGCGCCACCTCGAGGTGCTCGCGTCGGTGGCCGGCGCGCGCAAGGCGGTCGAGATCGGGACGTTGGGCGGCTACTCGGGCGTGTCGCTCCTGCGCGGCATGGGCATCGGCGGCGTGCTCGACACCGTCGAGATCGATCCGCGCCACGCCGAGGTCGCGCGCGAGAGCTTCCGCCGTGCCGGCTACACGACGCAGGCGCGCATCCACCTCGGCCCCGCGCTCACGGTGCTGCCGAAGCTGGCCGCGCAGGGGCCCTTCGATCTGTGCTTCATCGACGCCGACAAGGACGGCTACCCCGACTATCTCAACTGGGCGGCCGACAACCTGCGCCCGGGCGGCCTCGTCATCGCCGACAACGTGTTCTTGTTCGGCGAGCTCACCGACAAGCCCACGGGCGCACGCGCGGCCACGATCGCCAGCATGCAGGCCTTCCACCAGATCCTCGCCAACAGCGGCCGCTTCCGCGCGACGGTGCTGCCGACCGGCGAAGGCCTCGCCGTCGGCGTGCGGATCTAGCCGGCGTCAGTCCGCGACGGGCGAGCTCTTCGCGGGCGAATCGGCGGCGACGGGCGCGAACGAGTCGGCGAGCGCGCGGTGCGCCGCCGTGCGCAGCAGCGAGGGCAGCATGGCCGACGGCGCGGGCGGGCCCACGCGGCAGGCGGCTTTGAGCGCGGCGACGCGCGCGGCGCTCTCTTCGACGCGCGCGCGAAAATCGCTGCGCGCCTCGGCGGCGCGAACCAGCGCCTCGAACGCCGCGATCTGCCGCGACGCAGGCTCGCGCACGAGCAGGTGATCGGCGCCCGCCTCGATGCACCCGGCGGCGAGCTCCTCGATCGGATAGCGATCGGCGACGGCCTTCATGCCGAGATCGTCGGACACGACGACGCCGGCGAAGCCGAGCTCCACGCGCAGCAGGTCGACGAGGATCCGACGCGACAGCGTCGCGGGCCGCTCGGGATCGAGCGCGGGGAACAGCACGTGCGCCGTCATGAGCGCCTCCATGCCGGCGCGCGCGGCCGCGGCGAAGGGGGCGAGCTCGACGGCGCGCAGCCGCGCGAGATCGTGCGCGACGACGGGCAGCTCGAGGTGCGAGTCCGTGCGCGTGTCGCCGTGCCCCGGGAAGTGCTTGCCGCAGCCGACGACGCCCGCGCCGCGCAGCCCGCGCCAGAACGCGATCGCGTGCCGCGCGACCGCTTCGGGCGTCACGCCGAAGGCCCGGTTGCCGATGACGGGGTTCGCCGGGTTCGTGTGCACGTCGAGCACGGGCGCGAAGTCCCACCCGATGCCCAGCGCCGCGAGCTCCTCGCCGAGCGCGCGCCCGACCTGGCGCGTGCGCTCCAGATCGTCCGCGCCGCCGACCGCGAGCATGGGCGGCCAGTCCGTCGCGAGGCCGCGCAGCCGCATGACCAACCCGCCCTCTTGATCGATCGACACGAGCAGCGGCGACTCGGCGGGCGACGCCCCGCGCAGCCGGCCCACGAGCGCCGCCACCTGCCCGGCGCTCACGATGTTGGGCCGGAACAGCATGACGCCGCCGACCTCGGACGCGGCGACGCGCGCGCGCAGGTCGTCGGGCGCCGTCTGTCCGTCGAAGCCGACCGAGAGGAGCTGCCCGCACAGGCGCGACAGCGCGCTCACGTCCGCCCCTCACGGGGCAACTCGGGACGCCGGGCCACGGTCAAAGTCCGCATCGTCGTTCACGCATGATAGGGACGCACCGTCCGCATTCCACTTTCAAATGGTCGGCCTGCTGATATAAGTTGCGGACCTTTTTAGCCGGACCTACTTCTTGCCTGCTTTTTCGCCGACGTTTTCGCTGACTTCTTCGTCGACCTTTTCGTCCACTTCCAGCCCCGAGTCACCCCGTCAATGATCAAGGTCAAGCGCATCGACCACGTCGCCATCGCGGTCGCCGACCGGGACGCCTCGACGAAGGAGCTCGGCGAACTCTTCGGGCTCGCCGCGGGCGCGCGCGAGCACGTCGCGGGGCAGAAAACCGACGTCGCGTTCCTGCAGGCCGGCGGCTCTGACGCCGCCTCGCTCGAGCTGTGCGCGCCGGCCGGCAACCCCAGCCTGCAGCGCTTCCTCGACACGCGCGGCCCGGGGCTGCACCACGTGTGCTTCGAGGTCGACGATCTGCCGGCCGCGCTCGCGAGCCTCAAGGCCGCCGGCGTGCGCCTCATCGACGAGACGCCGCGCGAGGGCGCGCGCGGCCACCAGGTCGCGTTCCTGCACCCGGCCGCGACGGGCGGCGTGCTGTTCGAGCTCTGCGCCGCGGGGCACGCGTCGTGACGCGCACGCGGCTCCCTCGACTCACTCGACTCGTGGGCGGCGCGGCCGCCTCACTCGTCGTCCTTCTTCTCGCGCCTGGCGCGCGCGCCCAGATGGGCCCGGGCGGCGGCATGGGCGCGCCCGGCGGCATGAACCCGTCGCAGCCGATGCAGAACGAGAAAGAAGAAGGCCCGGCCGAGGAGGCGCCCGAGGAAGAGACGCGCCCCGCCGACCTCGCGCCGCTCCCGGGCTATCCCGAGCAGAACAAGCGCAAGCTGCAGATCTTCGAGGTCGACGGTTACCTCCGCCTGCGCGCCGACTACATGCACAACTTCTTCCTCGGCGAGGGCTATACGTCCCTGCCGCGCACGAACCCGGACGGGACGCCAGGCGTGGGCCTGCCGCCGTTTCCCGAGCCGCTCGAGTGCCAGCGGCCCACGGGCGGGTCCATCACGAGCAACTCCGCCAACCCGGGCCTGAACCAGAACAACCCCGGGTCGACGTGCACGCACAAGAACATCGGCGGCGCGAACCTGCGCCTGCGCATCGAGCCGACGTTGAACATCACCGACATGGTGCGCGTCCACGCCCAGTTCGACGTCCTCGACAACACGATCCTCGGCTCGACGCCCGACACGCTCGCCGGGATCTACAAACAATCGTCGACGGCGACCTCGGCCGCGACGACCTCGAGCGCCGCCGCCACCGCCAGCCCGCCCACGGCGTTTCAGTACACGACGCAGGATCCGCCGACGATCGGCCAGAACAGCGTCATGACGAGCATCGTCGCCAAGCGCGCCTGGGCCGAGATCGACAGCGAGTTCGGCTCCGTGCGCTTCGGGCGCATGCCGTGGAACTTCGGCCGCGGACTCTTCTACAACGACGGCGGCTGCCCCGACTGCGACGTCGGCACGACCGTCGATCGTGTCATGGCGCTGACGCAGCTCGCCGGCCACCAGATCGCCGTCGCGTGGGATCTCGGGCCGCAGGGCTATACGTCGCAGCAGACGAGCCTCGGCCAGCAGTCGCCCGACGGCTACCCGTACGATCTGTCGCAGAACGACGACGTGCTGCAGCTCATGGCGTCGATCGTGCGCAAGGACAACCCGGTCCAGCTGCGCGAGCGCGTCGATCGCGGCGAGCCCGTCCTCAACTACGGCGTGCAGCTCGTCTACCGCAACCAGGGCAACACCGTGACAACCATGGCGCCGACCAACGTCGCGACGACGGTGACGCCCGGCACGCAGGCGCTCACGCCCGAGCAGCTGAACCAGGCGCAGCTCTTCGGCGCGTACTCGTTCACGCCCGACGTGTGGGCCAAGTTCTACTACAAGGCGCTCACGCTCGAGTTCGAGGGCGTCGGCGTCTTCGGTAAGATCGAGCACCCGGGCTTGCTCGTCGCCGACGGCAAGCCAACGACCATGCGCCAGATGGGGTGGGTCGCCGCCGCCGAGCTGCGCCTTTACCGCGACTCGTTCTTCGTGGGCGTCGAGACGGGCGGCGCGACGGGCGACCAGGCCGAGGACCCGAGCCAGTACCTCAACTACCGCTGGCGCTTCGTGCAGCAGCCCAACGGCGACCACGCCATCAACGACTTCCACTTCTCACCCGACTACCACGTCGACGAGATCTTCTTTCGCCACATCATGGGCACGGTCACCAACGCGATCTACATCAAGCCGCAGACGGCGTACTGGTACGAGCTCGGCGGCAACCGCGCCATCGGCATCAACGGCAGCGTCATCTACAGCATGGCGCAGGTGCCGGTCTCGACGCCCGGCAACTCGATCAACTACGGCATCGAGGGCGACATCGGCGCGACCTACCGAAACACGGGCGAGGGCGTCTACGGCGGCGTGACGTGGGGCCTCTTCTTCCCGATGGCGGCGCTCTCGCGCCCGGCGAGCCTCTTCCCGAACGACTACGTCGACGCCTCGTCCGCCCAGATCCTCCGGATCTTCATGGGCGTCAGGTTTTAGCCTCCGCCGCTACTTGTTCCGCTTGGCCGTGTCGGCCCAGCCGTCGTCGGCGCCCTTGAAGGTCTTGAGGCGATCCTCGGCGTCCTTGCGTGAGGCGGCGTCCTCGCCGGCTCCGTTCTTGAGGTAGTTCTCGAACGCGTTCTTCGCCTCGGCCGAGCGCTTCTCCTGCGAGTACATGATGCCGAGGTCGTACCAGGCCTTGGCGAGCTTCGGGTCCTTGTCGAGCGCGAGCCGGTACTCGGCGATGGCCTCGTCCGTCTTGCGCTCGCGGCGGAACACGACGGCGAGATCGAAGTGCAGGTCGGCGTCGTCGGGCCGCAGCGTGATGGCCTTGCGCAGCGCCGCGATGGCGCCGTCGCGATCGTCGGTCTTGGACTTCGCGACGCCCAGGTTC
>DATAZS010000190.1:0-12566 GCA_036271915.1 Polyangia bacterium | reverse complement strand
TCCTGCTGCTGGGCGCGCACGCCGATGCCCACGCGGCTGCCGTTCGCGTTGTCGTTCGCGAACTCGGGGTGGTCGGCGACGAACTGCGCGACCTCGGACTCGGCCTTCTCGAGCTCGTCGTTGCTGCGCTTCTTCTCGGCGTCCAGGAAGTGCGTCGTCTCCTTGGCCTGGTCGGTCTTGAGCTTCGCGTTCTCCTCGACGATCAGGTCGGCGAGCTTCGCCGTGACCATCTGCGCCTCGTCGCGGCTCGTGCCCTCGAACGTGATGGCGAACGTGTCGGTCGAGCGCGCCTTGAAGTCGATCTTGCGGCGGAACATCTCGACGGCGGCGTTCTCGTCCTGCCGCGCGACGATCTCGGGGTAGAGGTGATAGAGGCGGATGACCTGCTTCAGGTTCGCCTGCGCGAGGAGCATCTCCTTGAGCTTGGCGCCGAGCATGCGCAGCGGGTCGGGGCCGCCGGGGTCGTTGTTGATGAGGCTCCGCTGGATGCCCTCGCGATAGAAGATCACCGTCTCGGATTTGAAGGCGGGTTTGCGCATCCGCACGACCTGCGCCGTGCCGAGGCCGCCGACGAGCATGACGGCCGCGAGCATGGGCCAGTGCGCGAGCGTGCGCTTCGCCATGGCGACGGGGCTCGGCCCCGCGGGCGTCCGAGCTTTCGCCGAGCCGCCCTTCGTCGTGGTCGCGGCCGTCTGTTCGAGGTTCGCCATCGTGTCGCAGTCGCCGCCCCGTGGGTCGGCTCGGCATGCTGATCCTAGTCACGCCGCGGCCGCCCGCCAGATTGGTGCGTGCGTCGGCGCACGCCCGTTCAGGGGGTCGGGAAGACCCGGTCGAGACGCAGGAGTTTGAAGATGGCCTTCGGTTGGTCGCGGAGGCCGACGATCTTCACCTCGCCGCCGTGGGCGCGCACGCGCTTGAACAGCGAGACGATCACGCCGACGCCCGAGCTGTCGATGAGGCGCAGGTTGCCGAGGTCGACCGTCACGGCCTTGCGCTCCTCCGTGACGATGGCGTCGACCACGGGGCGAATCTCGGGCGCGCTCACCGCGTCGAGCGTGCCGTCGATCCGCAGCATGGTCTCCGCGCCGTTGTCTTCCCGCGCGAACTTCATGGGTCAGCGACTCCTCTCGGCTCGGGGGCGAGCTCGCGCCCCCATCCTGCCTCAGCGGCGGCCTCGCGGGTTCAGGGATCGTCGGCCGTGGCGCGCTTCGCCCCGGTCTCGACGGTGACCTCGGCCTCGGACGCGCCGTCCTGCAGGCGCGGCTCCGGCCCGGGCGCGCGGCGCTTGACGAGGCGCAGCACGTTCTTCGGCGGCCCGGCGGCGTACGTCACCTCGTCCATGAAGGAGCGGATGATGAAGAGGCCCATGCCGTTCTCGGGCAGCTCGTCGAGCTCTGGCACGGCGACGGTGCTCGGGTCGAAGCTCGCGCCCGTGTCGGTCATCTCGACGACGACGCGCTCGGCGTCGGACTCGATGAGGACGTCGATCTCGCCGGGGGCGACGCCCTTGTAGGCGTGGATCGCGATGTTGTTGAACGCCTCGCCCACGGCAGAGACGGTCTGCGCCTCGAGCTCTTCGAGCGCGGGCGAGGGCTCGCACTCGGCGTTGCCGATCATCTTCGTCGCCGCGGCCACGACGCGCAGGGCGAGGTTCCTGTACGCAAGTGTCCCCGGCACCCGAACGCGAATCACGCAACCTCCGTGACCCGCAAGCCTACCACGCGGCCTTTCACATGAGCTAGAAAGCAAGCCGTGTTGACGAGCGTGCGCGTGGCGAAGCGGGCGATCGACGTGGCGTTCGGAGCGGCGGGCCTCGCCGCGGCGCTCCCGCTCTTTCCGCTCATCGCGGCGGCGATCTACGCCGAGAGCCCGGGGCCGATCTTTTACAGCCAGCGGCGCGCCGGCATGCTGAAGGGCGTCGCCGAGAAGGACGGCATCGTCGTCCCCGAGTTCGTCGAGTTCGAGATGCGCAAGTTCCGCTCGATGCGCACCGACGCGGAGAAGCTCACCGGGGCGATCCTCGCGCAGGAGAACGACCCGCGCATCACGAAGGTCGGCAAGTTCCTCCGCAAGACGCGCCTCGACGAGCTGCCGCAGCTCTGGAACGTGCTCGTCGGCGAGATGAGCCTCGTCGGCCCGCGGCCCGAGCGGCCCGAGCTCCTCATCAACCTGGCGATGGCGATCCCGTTCTTCGAGGAGCGCATGCGCGACATCAAGCCCGGCGTGACCGGCCTCGCGCAGGTGTCGCTCGGCTACACGGGGCGCGCGCCGAAGGACAGCGCGATCGCCGCGTACGAGGAGGACCTCCTCAACCCGTTCAAGCTCGACGACGCCGACGGCGCCGAGGCGGACGACATGCGCATGAAGCTCCTCTTCGACCTCGCCTACTCGGCCGCGATGGAGAGCTTCTCGGCGTTCGTGGCGACCGAGCTGAAGATCATCCTGAAGACGCCGCTCGTGATGGTGCTCGGCCTCGGCCGGTGAAGCGCGCGCGCGCGTACGATCTCGGCTTGACAGGGAAAATGGTCCGACTAGGTTGCCGGTCGCGCGGTGGAGCAGCCTGGTAGCTCGTCGGGCTCATAACCCGAAGGTCGTAGGTTCAAATCCTGCCCGCGCAACTACCGTCTTCTTACGACGTCCGCTTCATCGAAGGCCTCGGTCGGCAACGCGGACCGGGGTTTTCGCGTTTTCTGGCGCGTCGACGATGCTCCTCGCGGCCCATCCTCGCGGGTGGCATCGCGAGACGCCGGCCCCGGAGATCCTCGTGTCACCCGCGTCCGCGGCATCCCGGCGTTGCGTCCATTCGCCAGGCATCGCCGCTCATTGGACTCGAACGCGACCGGGGATGTCCCCCGTAGGCCTCGATTCTTCGGAGGGCCGCGCGCGCGCCCGCGTTCGCTCGATGAACGATTGCGATCGCGGACGGTGCGAACCGATTCCGACCGTAGCGCATGAAGGCCCTATTCGTGTCGGCGGACCGCAAATGTCTTGCAGACGCGTGTGACAAAAACGTAAGTTCGTCCGAATATCCTGAACCCGTATCGGGGTGCTCTCGAGTGGTGTCGGGGCTTTCTGGAGCGATTGCTCCGAGAGGGGTGACTGAGATGGCTGGAACGTCGTGGTTCCGTTGGCTCGCGCAGGGGATCGTCCTCGGCGCGATGGCGTGGTCTGCCTCGTGCGGCAGCGACACTGGCGGCGGGGGCGGCAGCAGCGCGACATCCGACGACTGCACCTCCGCAGGCCAGACGACGTGCCCGAGCGGGTGCGCCGACATCAAGAGCGATTCGCACAACTGCGGCGCCTGCGGCACGACCTGCGCAGCCGACGAGAGTTGCGTCGACGGCGCTTGCAAGAGCTCGACGTGCACGGGCGGCAAGACGAGCTGCAGCGGCGCGTGCGTCGACCTGCAGAGCGACGTCGCGCACTGCGGCGCGTGCACGACCGCGTGCTCGGGCTCCGAGACGTGCGCGAGCGGTCATTGCAGCGGGGCGTCTTGTGACTCCGGTCAAGTCAGCTGTCCCTCGGGCTGCGCGGATCTGCAGACGGACGCCGCGAACTGCGGCACCTGCAGCCACGCCTGCACCACCGGTCAAACGTGCGCCGCCGGCCAGTGCGTCGGCTCGACGTGCAGCGGCAGCGAGACGGACTGCGGCGGCGGGGTCTGCGCGGACACGCAATCGGATCCGCAGCATTGCGGCGACTGCACGACGGCGTGCACGACGGGCCAGGTCTGCGACGCGGGCCACTGCGCGGCCGGCTGCAGCACCGGCCTCGACGACTGCAGCGGCCACTGCGTGAACCTGCAGACGGACGCCGCGCATTGCGGCGCGTGCGGCACGCCGTGCGCTGCGGGCCAGACGTGCTCCGGCGGCACGTGCCACGACCCGTCGTGCGCGGCGCCGAAGACGACGTGCGGCACCGCGTGCGTCGACACGTTCGACGATCACGACAACTGCGGCGCGTGCGGCAACTCCTGCGGCGCCGGCTTCTGCTACCAGTTCGCGTGTCGCGCGAGCTGCGATTTCCCGCTCATGGAGTGCAACGGGAGCTGCGTGGACCCGGACTCCGACGGCAACCACTGCGGCGACTGCGACACGAAGTGCACCGGCGGCGAATTCTGCAGCATCGGCTTCTGCGGCACGTGCTTCGAGTTCGGCGGCTACACGGAGTGCGGCGCGTCGTGCGTCGACGTGACCCAGAGCCCGGACCACTGCGGCAACTGCGACACGCGCTGCAAGGCCGACGAGACCTGCGTCGCCGGTCAATGCAAGATCGTGTGCGAGGCCGGCAAGACGCTCTGCGGCAGCAGCTGCATCGACACGAAGGCCGACGACGCGAACTGCGGCGGCTGCGACATGGCGTGCCCGAGCGGGCAGACGTGCCAGGCGGGGAAATGCAACATCCCCTGCCCGACCGGCCAGTTCGGCTGCGACGGCGTCTGCAAGATGGTGCAGACCGACAACCAGAACTGCGGCACCTGCGGCACCGTCTGCCCGGCCGCCACGACGTGCACGGCCGGCGCGTGCGCCTGCGACACCGCCGGTGACACGCTCTGCAGCTCGACGTGCGTCGACACGAAGGTCGACATGGCCAACTGCGGCGGATGCGGCGAGACGTGCAGCGCGCCCGCGCAATGCACGAGCGGCACCTGCGCTTGCCCCATCGCGGGCCAGACGGCGTGCGGCGGGGTCTGCCTCGACACGAAGACCGACGCGAACAACTGCGGCGGCTGCGGCATGGTTTGCTCGGCGCCGAACACGTGCTCGAACGGCGTGTGCGCGTGCCCGACGTCGGGCCAGACGGCGTGCGGCAGCACGTGCGTCGACACGAAGACGGACGCCGCGAACTGCGGCGGCTGCAACATGGTCTGCGCGCTGCCGGCCGAGTGCTCGAACAGCACGTGTGCCTGCCCGATCAGCGGTCAGACGGTGTGCGGCGCAGCGTGCGTAGACACGAAAACGGACGCGGCGAACTGCGGCGGCTGCAACAAGGTGTGCGCGCTGCCATCCGTGTGCTCGAACGGCTCGTGCGGCTGCCCGATCGCTGGTCAAACGGCGTGCGGCATCGCGTGCACCGACACGAAGACCGACGAGGCCAACTGCGGCATGTGCGGCGCGGTCTGCCCGGCCGAGAGCACGTGCACGAACGGCGGCTGCGTCTGCGACACGGGCCTCACGCGCTGCGGAAACGTCTGCGCCGACACGAACACCGACGAGGCCAACTGCGGCGTCTGCGGCGCGACGTGCGCGACGGGCAACTCGTGCGGGCTCGAGATCGACGCGTTCGACTCGCCCACCGCGCCGGCGAACTGGTCGTACCAGGGCATGCGCACGACCCCGATCTTCGAGACGACGGAGCAAGCGCTCCGCATCACGGACGGCGTCACCACGAACGGCACGTCGGCGACGAGCATCTACACCCACCCGTTCGTGCTCGACGCGTTCGACGCGACGTTCGAGTTCCGCATCACGCCGACCGGCGGCCAGGCCGACGGCTTCGTGTTCGCCGTCGAGAACGGCGGTCCGAACGCGCTCGCGGGCCTCGGCGGCAACCTCGGCGTCGCCGGGATCGGCGGCTACGGGATCGAGTTCGATCTGTACCAGAACGGCGGGGCCTGCGACTCGCCCGGTACGAACCAGCACATCGGCATCGACAACCTCACGGGCACGGCCTGCGCTGGCGTGCCGACGTCGCTCACGGCGGTCGCGTCTCCGATCAACCTCGCCGACTCGGCCTGGCACGACGTTCATGTCGTCTGGGCGACCGGCGGCATCGTGAGCGTGACCGTCGACACCAACGCGGTCTTCACGAACTTCCAGATCCCGAACTACGTCAGCGGCCCCGGTTACTACCTGGGCTTCGGCGGCGGCACGGGCGGCCAGTACTCGAAGCAAGAGGTTCGGAACGTGAAGATGAAGTTCCCGACCCCGCGCTGCCTGTAGGCGCGCTGTCCTTCCCCGAGCGTGCCGCCGGCGCGCACGCTCGGGGCTGACTCGAATCACCAGATGGATACGCGTTCGCATGGCGCGCGTCGTCTACATGCAATCCGTCTCGCTCGACGGCTTCGTCGAGACCCCCGACCACGAGATCGACTGGACCGCGCCGAGCCCCGAGCTCGAGCGGGTCCTCCTCGAAGACGTGAAGAACGTCAGCGTCTTCCTGCACGGTCGCCGCACGTACGACCTCATGGCGTCCGTCTGGCCGACGGCCGACGCGTCGCCCGGCGCGTCGCCGTTCGTCGCCGCGTTCGCGCCCGTCTGGCGTGACACGCCGAAGGTCGTCTTCTCGCGCAGCGCGCGCGACGTCGCGTGGAACAGCCGCCTCGTCACGACCGACGCGGCCCGCGCCGTCGCCGCGCTCAAGGCCGAGCACGGCGGCGAGATGTGGCTCGGCGGCCCCGACCTCGCCGCGACGTTCGTCCCGCTCGGGCTCATCGACGAGTATCGCGTCAACCTTCGACCCTTCGTGCTCGGCGCGGGCACGCCCTATTTGCCGGCGATGGACCGTCGCGTCGCGCTCCGTCTGATCGAGCCGCCGCGAACGTTCCCCGACGGCGGGGTGATGCTGCGGTATGCGCCGCTTGACGCCTGACACCGGAGGTCGACGCGACCGCCTTTGCCGACGAGCGTCCATGTGCCGGCGCGCGCACCGGCGCTCGATCGCCGAGCGCGCCGACATGCGCTAAGAACGGCGGATGCCGCGTCTTCGCTTCGCTCTGGTCCTCGCCTCGCTCTCGTCCGTCGTCGTCATCGCGGCGGCGTCCTGCGGAGGAGACGACGCGCCGTCGGCCGCCGCGTCCGGCGCCTCCGCGGACTCCTCCACGACGGCCAGCAGCGCGTCGGCGAGCTCGTCGAGCGCGAGCTCGTCGTCGAGCTCCACGGGCAGCGGCACACCGGTCGACGCGGGCAGCGGGCCGTGCGGCCTCCCCGGCTCGGTCCAGTTCACGGCCGACGGGCCCGCCGTCGTGCCGGGCGGGCTCCCGATCTGCGCGTCGGGCTCGCAGGATCACTGCCAGCCGTTCGACCTGCGCTTCCTCTCGATGCCGACGGGCTTCTGCGTGCACTACTACGCGTCCGTCGGCGACGCGCGGCAGATCCGGTTCGCGCCCGGCGGCGATCTCTTCGTCGCGTCGCCGACCACGGGCACCACGGGCGGCGGCCTCGACGGCGTCGGCGGCATCGTCGTGCTGCCGCAGGGAGCCGACGGCTTCGCGCTCGGCTCGACGCGATGCTTCGGGGGCACGAACGGCTGCATCACGTACAAGAGCAACCTGCCGTCGACGCAAGGGCTCCTCTTCGCGAACGACTCCCTCTACTTCCAGGACCACGACAGCATCTTCCGCGTGCCGTACGCCGCGGGCGACCACGCGCCGAGCGCCCCGCCGACGCTGATCGCCTCGATGACCGCCGCGAACGGCTTCTACAGCTCGAGCGGGCACTGGCCGAAGACGCTCGACGTCGCGGACGACGGCACCATCTACGTGAGCAACGGCGGCGACGACCTCGAGCCCTGCGTCGAGCCTCACCCGTTCCACGGCGGCATCTACAAGGTCGACACCACGACCACCCCGGTCGGCGTCGCGCGCGGCTTCCGCAACCCGATCGCGGTCCGCTGCGCCCGCGGCAAGAACCAGTGCTTCGCGGTCGAGCTCGCGAAGGACTTCTCGGGCCCCGATCGCGGCCGCGAGAAGCTCATCCCGTTCAAGCAGGGCGACGACTGGGGCTTCCCTTGCTGCGCGACGAAGGACACGCCGTACACCGGCCAGACGACGCAGACGGGGGCGACGCCGCGCTGCGGCGGGATCTCGACCGAGAGCGACGGCTTCATCATCGGCGACACGCCGTTCGGCGTCGCGTTCGAGCCGGGCACGTGGCCGAGCCCGTGGACGAACGACGCGTTCGTCGTCTTGCACGGCGTCGTCAGCAGCTGGGCCGGCGCGCGCCTCATCGCCGTCTCGATGGACCCCACGACGGGCCTGCCTGTCACGGGCACCGACATTGGCGGCGACTCCGGCGGCATGACCGACTTCGCCACCGGCTGGGACGATTTCACGTTCGCGCACGGTCGCCCCGCAGCGTTGGAGTTCTCGAGCGATGGTCGCCTGTTCCTGGCGAACGACAACGACGGTTCGATCCTGTGGATCGCGCCTCTGTGAAGCACGCGGTGGCGATCGTCGGGGCGGGGCCGACCGGGCTCATGTTGGCGGCCGAGCTCGCCGTCGCGCGCGTCGACGTGGTCGTCGTCGAGCGGCGCCCCGATCAGGAGCTCGCGGGCGCGCGCGCGGGCGGCCTCCAGTCGCGCACCATCGAGGTGCTCGACCAGCGCGGCGTCGCGGAGCGCTTCCTCTCGCAGGGAAAGGCCATGCAGGTCGCGAGCATCGCGTCGATCCCGCTCGACATCAGCGACTTTCCGACGCGTCACAACTACGGGCTCGCGCTCCGGCAAAACCACATCGAGCGCGTCCTCGCCGCCTGGGTCGACGAGCTCGCGGTGCCGATTCATCGCAGCGTCGATGTGACCGACCTCACACAAGACGACGCCGGCGTCGACGTGCGGCTCGCAGACGGCCGCTCCTTGCGCGCGCGATACCTCGTCGGCTGCGACGGCGGTCGCAGCGTCGTGCGCAAGAGGGCAGGCATCGGTTTCCCCGGTTGGGACGCGTCCACGAGCGCGCTGCTCGCCGAGGTCGAGATGACCGGAGAGCCCGATCTCGGGGTCCGCCGTGACGGGCGGGGCATCCACGGCCTCAGCCGACTCGAAGACGGCAAGACCATTCGGGTGCTGGTGAGCGAGGAGCGCGTCGGCCACGGCGAGCCCACGCTCGACGACCTCCGCGCGGCGATGATCTCGGTCTACGGGACCGACTTTGGCGTGCACGGCGCCACGTGGCTGTCGCGCTTCACCGACACGGCGCGCCAGGCGTCGACCTATCGGGAGCGGCGTGTCCTCCTGGCGGGCGACGCGGCGCACGTCCATTCGCCCGCTGGCGGCCAGGGGCTCAACATCGGTGTTCAGGACGCGGTGAACCTCGGATGGAAGCTCGCCCAGGTGGTGAAGGGCACCTCGCCCGAGGGCCTGCTCGACACCTACCACCGCGAGCGCCACCCGATCGGCGCGCGCGTGCTCGAGATGACGCTCGCCGCGACGGCCCTGAACCGCGGAGACGAGCGCACGAAAGCCCTCCGCGCGATGACGTCGGACCTTCTCTCGATGGAGGCACCTCGCGAGCGATACGCGGGGATGATCTCGGGCCTCGACGTCCACTACGACCTGGGCGCTGGACACCCGCTCCTCGGTCGGCGCATGCCCGATCTCGAGCTGACCACGCGAGGCAGCTCACGACGGGTGTTCACCCTGCTCCACGACGCCCGACCCGTCCTCCTCGACCTCGGCGACGCCGGCGCGCTCGATATCGCCGGATGGGCGGACCGAGTTCGACGCTTCGACGCGCGGACTTCGGATCCGTGGGAGCTTCCGGTGATCGGCGTCGTCCCGGCGCCCGCCGCCGTCCTGATCCGGCCCGACGGATACGTCGCGTGGGTCGGCGACGGCACGGCGCGCGGCCTCGACGACGCGCTCGCCGCGTGGTTCGGGCCGCCGAGCGCGCCCGCCGGGGGTTGAGGGGACGCCCGAATCTCGGCCGTCTGGCTCGAAATGAATGTACCCACGCGGGGAAACGGGAGGACCATGGAGGTATGGACCCCGAGGAGGCGCCGCAGGAGAGCGAGCGCGAGCCGCCGTCGCTCCGCGCGACGACGTCCGTGCCTCCGCCGCCGCGCCGCGCGCCGCGGATGCGCCTCGCCGCCCTCGCGATCGGCGCCGCGGCGATCGCGACGCTCGGCGTCGTCGAGGGGGCGCGGCTCGCGTCCGCCTCGCGCGAGGGCCCGCCGCCCGTGCTCGAGAGCTGGCCCGCAGCGGCGCGCGCGCGCTACGCGCCGCCGTCCCCGCCTCCGCCGCGCGCCGACGCGGACCTCGATCGCGACGGCCACAGCTGGTGCTCGGACGGCGCGCTGGTCGTGCTGCCCGATTTCGCCTCGGCGGACGGCGCGTTCGACGTCGTCGTGCATTTCCACGGCACGACCGAGGTCGTCACGCAGAGCCTCGCCGCGGTGAAGCTGAACGCCGTCGCGATCGTGTTCAACCTCGGCATCGGCTCCGGCGTGTACGAGACGCGCTTCGCGTACGGGCCTCGCCTCGACGACGTGCTCGACCTCGCGCGCGCAGCGCTCGAGAAGCGGGGGCTCGCGACGCCGCACGTACGGCGCGTCGCCCTGAGCGCGTTCAGCGCGGGCTTCGGCGGCGTCCTCGGCCTCCTCGAGCGGCCCGACGGCGCGCACGGCATGGACGAGATCGACGCCGTGATGCTGCTCGACGGCCTGCACGCGGGCTTCGACGAGCACCACGCGATCGATCTGCGCCGGATCGAGCCGCTCATCGCGTTCGCGCGGGCCGCCACCCGCGGTGAGAAGCTCTTCTACGTCACGCACTCCGACATCGGGACGTACGAGTACGCGAGCACGCACGCGACGAGCGACGCCGTGCTCGCCGAGCTCGGCGTCACGCGGCAGGACGGCGGCGAAAAGCCCGCGTCGCCCGATCTGCCGGTGCTGCGCAGCCCCTCCGTGCAGCGCGATCTCCGGCCCCTCGAGCCGCTCTCGCACGCCGAGAAGGGCAGCTTCTTCGTGCGCGGGTACGCCGGCGACCGCGCCGAGAATCACCTGTCGCACCTCGATCAAATGGGCGCGACGGCCCTGCCCGAGCTCGCGAAGCGCTGGTCGCGCGACGCGGCTCACCGCTGAGCGCCGCCAAAGCGCAATCGCGCGGCCGCGCGTCACCATAGAGAGGCGCGTGGGGCAGGATCCCGAGCTCATCCGCCGGCTCTTGCGCGCCAAGGATCGCATGGACGCCGCGTCGCACGAGGCCTGGCCCGTCGGCCGCCTCGCGCGCGTGAGCGGCGTCTCCGAGGCCCACTTCGCGCGCTCCTTCAAGGAGGCGTTCGGCGTCCCGCCGCACCGGTACCTGCTCACGCAGCGCATCGGGCGCGCGACCGCGCTGCTGCGCGACACGGATCTCCCGATCACGGACATCGCCTTCCAGACGGGCTGGAGCAGCCTCGGCACGTTCGGGCGCACGTTCCGCGACGTCACCGGCGAGACGCCAGGCGAGCTCCGCGCGCGCGAGAAGGCCGCGCCGCGCGAGGTCGAGCGCGTGCCCGTCTGCTACCTCAGCGCGGCGCGTCGGCCCGACCTCACGATCGCAGTTTCGGAGAAGCGACGGCTCGAGGCGGGCAGTACAAACGAGCCCGACGAAACGGAGGTCCCATGAGCCAAGGTGTCGGGATGGTCGGTCTGTACGTGCGTGATCAGGACGAGGCGGTGACGTTCTACGTCGAGAAGGTGGGCTTCCGCGTCCACACCGACGTCCGGAACGGGGATTATCGCTGGCTCACGCTGCAGCACCCGGATCAACCCTCGTTCCAGCTCGGACTGTTCAAGCCGGAGTCACCCGCGCTCGACGCGGCGACCGCGGAGAGGCTCCGCGAGATCGTCGCGAAGGGGGCCATGCCGCCGCTCGTGCTCGAGGTCGACGACTGCCGCGCGGCGTACGACCGGATGCGCGCCCGCGGCGTCGAGTTCACGCAAGAGCCGGTGGACCGCTACGGCACGGTCGACGCGGGCTTCCGCGATCCATCGGGCAACGGCTGGAAGATGATCGAGGCGCGGCGCTGACGTCGGCGCCGCGGGGAGCCCGATGCGCGTCGTCCTGCTCATGTGGCGTAGAGGGCCGCGTCCTCGAGCACCAACAGCGCGGCGGCAGCTCAGGGCTTCGGATCGACGTGGGCGCGGCGGCGGTAGCTCAGGCACTGCGAGCTCCCGGGCACGAGCGCGTGGCAGCTCTCGCCGCGCGTCTCGTAGATCGAGCAGTCGTTCGCGCCGGAGGGCGCGCCGAGGTGAACGCACGCGCCCGACGGCAGCGCGGGGAACGCGAGCTCGCTGAAATGGCCCTCGACGAGGCCGTCGACGATCTTGTTCGCGCCCGCGCGCTTCCATCGAACGATGTCGGCCGCCGACACGAGCACCACGCCGTCGGCGGCCTCGCGACAGCACGCGCCACAAGCGCGGCAGTCGAGCTCGGCGTCGTGGGCGGGGATCAACGGTCGCAGATGTCGTGGTGGTCGGAGCGCGCGCGTTCGATTGCAACCTGAACCAGGAATCAATCGCCTACGCCGAACGCAGCATAGTCGACGCCTTCGTCGCCGCGAACAAGGGGGGCTTCCGGGTCGAAACCGTGGAAGATGGCGAGACCGTCGCGAAGCGCCACCTCGTCCTCGCGCTCGCGGAGCACCTCGGCGCGCGGCGCGCGGGCTCGAGCCGAACGGGCTCGTCGCCTCGCGCTCGCAGAGCCGATGACGCTCAGCGGCCGTTCGTGCCCGTGTCCCAGAGCGGCGCGCCGTCGGCCGTGTAGACGACGAGGTTGCCGTCGTCTTGCGCCGCGAGGAACGCGCCGGGGTTGCCCTCGGTGTGGCTGTCCCACAGCGCCGCGCCGTGGATGTCGTAGAGGACGAA
>DATAZS010000189.1:0-9951 GCA_036271915.1 Polyangia bacterium | reverse complement strand
CGTCAACCCGCGCCACGCGGGAGCGCTCGCGCTGCGCGCCGAGCTCGCGCTCGATCGTGAGGACTACGCGGCCGCCGCGGCAGACGTCGCCCTGCTCCGCCGCACGAACCCTGTCGATCCGGGCGCGTCGCGCGTCGCCGCCGCCGCGGCCCTGCTGCTCGACGACGCGGCGACGTACGCGCGGGAGCGGGACGGACACCTCGCGGCGCACGCGCGCGACGGCGACCTGTTCGCGTTCGTCGCCGACGCGCTCGAGCGTCAGCGGCGCTACGACGAGGCGCGCGCCGTCGCCGAGGAGGGCTTGCGCGTCGACGCCGATAACGCGCGCTGCCTCGAGACGCTCGCGACGACGCTGCTCCGCCTCGGCGACGAAGCGCGCGGCCTCGAGACGCTGCGCCGCGCGTGGAAGATCGATCCGTACGACGCGCGCACTTACAACTTGCTCAACCTCTTCGAGAAGGTCATCCCCGCGCGCTACACGACGATCGCGACGGCCCACCTGCGCTTTCGCGTCGAACCGGCGACGAGGCCCGCGATCGAGGCCGTCGTCGCGCCGTTCCTCGAGGAGACCTACGCCCACTACGTCGCGCGCTACGGCTTTTCACCCAAGGGCCCCGTGACGTTCGAGCTGTACGGCGATCCCGAGCACTTCGCCGTGCGCACCGTGGGCCTGCCGGGCATCGGCGTCTCGGGCGTGTGCTTCGGGCGCGTCATCACGTCGCAGGCGCCCACGAACCACGCGTTCAATTGGGGCATGGTGCTCGCGCACGAGCTCGCGCACGTGTTCGCGCTCGAGCTGTCGCGCTCGCGCGTGCCACGCTGGTTCACCGAGGGGTTGTCCGAGGTCGAGACGATGCGCCTGCGCCCCGAGTGGACGCGGCACGACGACGTCGCGCTGTGGGGCGCGTGGCGGCGCGGCGAGCTGCCGCCGCTCGGCGCGCTGTCGGACGCGTTCCTCGAGGCGCACGACGCCGAGTCCGCGACGCGCGCCTACGCCCACGCCGCCCTCGCCGTAGATTTCCTCGAGCGTCGCTTCGGGTTCGCGAAGCTGCGCGAGGCGCTCGTCGCGTGGGGCCGCGGCGAGCGTGGCGTCGGCGTGCTCGAGCGCCTCGCCGGCATGGACGTCGCCGCGCTCGAGCGCGCCGTCCGCGCCGAGCTCGCGACGCGCTGGGCGCGTTACGACGCGCAGGAAGTCCCGTCGCAGGTCTTCGGGCGGTCGGGGGAGTCTCCGGGCGCGCCTGCGGCCGAGGCGCGGCGCGGCCTCGACGCGCTCGCGCGCGGCGATCGGGTCACGGCGCGCGCGTCGCTCGCGCGCGCGCGGGCGCTTCACGCGACGAAGGACGTCGACGAGGCCGCCGTGTTCTTCCTCGCGGGCGAGCTCGCGCTCGGCGCGCAGGACGCCGCAGCCGCGGCCGCGGCCTTTGGCGGCGTGCTCACGCTCGGGCCGCGCTTCGACGGCTACGACGTGCGCGTGCGTCTCGCCCTCGCCGACCTGCACCTCGGCGATCTGGCGGCGACAGAGGCGAACCTGCGGCGCGCCGTCGCCTTCGACGACACGCGCGTCGAGCCGCACGCGCTGCTGGCCGAGCTGTTCGCGCAACACGGCCGCGACGCCGATCGCGCCGCTGAGCTCGAGTCAGCCCTCGCGCTCGAGCCGCAGAACGCGACGCGGGCCAAGGAGCTCGTGCTCGCGAGCGCGCGCGCCGGCCGCAGCGGCCGCGTCGCCTGGGCCGCGCCCATCGCGATCTTCATCGACCCCGCCGACGCCGACGTCCACGCCGCCCTCGGCCGCGCGCTCGCGGCGACGGGGCAGCTTTCATCGGCCGCCGCGGCCTTCGAGCGCGCCCTGCTCTTTCATCCGGTCGACGCCGCCGCGCTTCACGGCGCGCTCGCCGATCTGTACGCGCGCCTCGGCGATCCGGCGCGCGCCGCCGCTCACCGCGCCGCCGTCACGCCCTGAATGGGGACGCCCGACCCGGTGAGCGGCTCGTCGGCTTCGCTCCGCGCCGCTTCCTTGGCGCTGGCGCGCGCCGCGGGGAACACGAGCGAGAACCGCGTTCCCTCCGCGCCGCTGTCGACGTCGACGCGGCCGCCGTGCTCGACGACGATCTGCTGCACGAGCGCGAGCCCGAGCCCCGTGCCGCGCTCCTTTGTCGAGAAGAACGGATCGAAGATCTTCGCGAGGTTCTCGCGCGGGATGCCCGCGCCCGAATCGGCGACGGTGACGACGACCTCGGCGGCGTCACGTCGTTTGTCGACGGCGACGCGCAGCTTGCCTCCCTGGCCGCCCGCCATGGCTTCGCGCGCGTTGCGCACGAGGTTGAGCAGAGCCTGCCGCAGCTGCGCCTCGTCGGCCGCGATCTCCGGCAGCTCCGCCGCGACGTCGAGCTCGAGCGCGATGCCCGCCTGCGACAGCTCGGCGCGCGCGAACTCGAGGACGCCCGTCACGATCGCGCCCAGATCCTCGCGCTCGAGCTTGGGCCGCGGCAGCCGCGCGAAGCGCAGGTAGGTCTCCGTGATCTCCGTGAGGCGATCGACCTCGCTGATGATCGAGGCGACGAGGCGCTTGGGCTCGTCGCCTCGGTCGGCGATCTCGTCGCCGAGCAGCTCGGCGTAAAGGCCGATCGACGCGAGCGGGTTGCGCACCTCGTGCGTGATCTGCGCCGCCATGCGCCCCACCGTCGCGAGCTGCTCGGAGCGAATCAGACGCTGCTCGCGCTCCTCGATGGCGCCCGCCATGGCGTCGAACTCGCGCGCGAGATCCCCGATCTCGTCGCGCGACGTCACGCCCGTGCGCCGCGCGTAGTCCCCGCTCGCGACCTCGCGCGCGCGCGCGCGAAGCGTGCCGAGCGGCCGCAGCGTGCGCAGCGTGAACAGGAACGCCGCGCACGCGATGACGAGCCCCGCGATCCCGAGCCCGAGCGCCATCTGCAGCGCCGTCTCCTCGTCGTCCGTGAGGCGCTGCGCGATCTGCCCGGCCTCGCCGCGCAGCGGGCGCCGCAGCCGGTTCAGGCTGCGCGTCAGCGTCGCGAAGTGGCTCTCGAACTCGGGCCGCGCCCGCGGGTTCGCGCCCGCCTCGGCCGTGCCCGCCTCCGCCGCGAGCCCGTCGACCTCCAGCTTCAGCGCGAGCACCTGCTTGCGCGTCGCCTCGAACTCCGGCCGCCGCTTCGATTCGGGATCTTTCTCCAGGAACCGATCGATGGCGGCGACGGCGTCGTCGAGGTGCTTGCGCGAGATGCGGAACGCGAGCGCGAGGTTCGGGTCGAGGCGCATGTTGCGCCCCAGCGACGGCGCGAAGTCGTTGAGCGACTTCCAGGCGGCGTCGACGGAGCCCTGCAGGTCGAGGTAGGCCTCGTTCGCGAGCACGCCCTGTCGCGCGCGCTGGATCGTGAGGACTGTATACGTCGCGTCACCCGCGAAGGCGAGCAGCAGCACCGTCAAGGCGAGCAGGACTTTCCCCGAAACCCCCAGGCGCATGCTGGCTTACGCTAGCACGCGCCGCGGCTGGCGACGAAAAGCCGCGCGAGGCGGCCGCATCCGCGGGGCCTCCGTCATTGACAGGGCGGAAGTCTGCGGAAACAATGCGCTCCTGTAATTATGAATCTTCGTAGTCCGCGGACCTTGCTCGCCCTTTTGACGGTCCTTTCCACCGCGGCGATCGGTCGCACGGCCCTCGCCGAGCCCGACGCCGCCACGGTTGTCCTCGGCCTCGAGGCCCTCGACGGTGCGCCCGACAACGTCGCCTCGGAGATCACGGACGCCCTTCGTCAGCGCGTCGCGGGGACGCACGGCTTCCAGCTCGTGCAGGGCAAAGATTTAGTTGAGGTGAAGCTGGTCTTCTCGTGTCCAGATGAGGGCTCGGCTTGCATGGCGCAGGCGGGCAAGAGCATGGGCGCCACCAAGCTGATCTTCGGAAACGTCAGGCGCGAGGGTACGGACTATCAGGTCGCCCTCAAGCTGTTCGACGTGAACCGCGCCGTCATCGAGGGCACGGCGAACGAGGCCATCCAGCGCCGCAAGGCCGAGCCGAGCGTGTTTCGCTCGTTGGCGCCCGCCTGGATCGGCAAGCTCACGGGGAAGGTCACGGGCGCGGGCAGCCTGCAGATCCGCGCGAACGTCGCGGGCGCGGACGTCGCGCTCGACGGCACGCACGTGGGCATCACGGGCGCCGACCCCGTCACGGTCGCGGACGTATCGCCCGGACGCCATGAGATCTCGGTCGAGAAGAGCGGCTATACGACGACGAAGCAGGACTTCACGTTGGGCGCGGGCCAGAGCCTCCCCCTCAGCCTCAACTTGAGCTCGATGTCGGTGGACGTAGGCGACACGGTTCCGCCCGAGACGCCGCCCGTGATCGTGCGGCGGCCCAAGGACGCTCCCGACAACGAGGGCGGAGGCGCAGCGGGCCCGACTGGTCCTACCTGGGCGCGCGTTGGCTTCTGGGTGGCCGTCGTCGGCGTCGCGGGCACGCTCGCCGGTGGCGCCTATTTTGCTAAACACGTGAACGACATCAACGGCGAGCTGGATCAGTTTCGGCGATTCCCCTGCAAGAACGACCCGCAAATGACCTGCAACAGCAGCGGAGATCCCAAGGCGCCCGTCGAAAAATCGATGTACTCCAGACTCGAGGATCAGGGCAATCGAGACCAGAAGCTCGAAAAGATCCTCTTCGGCGTCTCGGCCGGCGTCGCCTTGGTGGGCGGCTACTTTCTCTACAGAGGCTACCTCGACTCCGACAACGAGAAGACGACGGCTTCCCGCGGACTTAGAATATTTCCCACGGCCTCGGCGTCGGCAGGAGGAATCGTGACGGAGTTTGATTTCTAGTTAAGATGAAAGGGACTTCACCTTGAGTCTCATCAACACGACGGTCGGTAACTATCGCGTCACGAAGCTCCTCGGCGAGGGGGGCATGGGCGCGGTGTACCTGGGCGAGCACCCCGTCATCGGCCGCAAGGTCGCCATCAAGGTGTTGCACACGGCCCTCGCGGCCGACAAGGACATCGTCGCGCGCTTCTTCAACGAGGCGCGCGCCATTCACCTCATCGCGGCCCCGAACATCGTCGAGATCCTCGACTTCGGCCAGACGCCCGACGGCCAGCCGTACTTCATCATGGAGTACCTCACGGGCGAGGCGCTCAGCGAGATCGTGGCGCGCGGCCCGATCGCGCCGGCGGAGGTCGCCTCCCTCGCCGATCAGATGTGCCGCGCGCTCGGGGCGGCGCACGCCAAGGGCATCGTCCATCGCGATCTCAAGCCGCACAACGTTCAGATCATCGAGAAGGACGGCCAGCCGTTCGTGAAGATCCTCGACTTCGGCGTCGCGAAGATCCTCGCGGCGCCCGACGGGTCGCAGTCGGTCAAGACGCGCACGGGCTCGCTCATGGGCACGCCGCTCTACATGTCGCCCGAGCAGTGCAAAGGCGCGGGGCTGCTGGACCACCGCACGGACATCTATTCGCTCGGCGTCATGATCTTCGAGATGCTCGCGGGGCGGCCGCCCTTCATGGCGGAGGGCATCGGCGAGCTGTTCGCGAAGCACATGCTCGAAGAGGCCCCCAGCCTGCTCGAGCTCGCGCCCCAGACGCCGCCTGCCATGGCCGCGGCCGTCATGAAGTCGCTCAACAAGGAGCTCGACGACCGCTTCCCCAGCATGGAAGACTTCCGCAAGTCGCTGCTCGGCGAGGTCGCGATCACGGGCGCCGCCCCGAAGCCCGCGGCGAAGCGGCCGGGCTCGATCGGCGCGGCGACGCGCTCGCTCGCGCCCACGCAGACCATGTCGCCGCAGGCGCAATCGACGACGCTGTCGTCGGCGTCGTCGGAGATCGACGACGAGCTCGCGAAGCCCAAACGCAAGACGGGCGTCATCGTCGGCGTCGTGGGGGGGCTCGCCGCGGCGGCGGTCGTCGCCGTGCTCGTCCTGTCTAAGTCGGGCAACTCCGGATCGACCGACGCGCCCAAGTCGACATCGGCATCGACGGCGGCGATGCCGGCGCCCGTCGTGCCTCCCGCTCCGCCCCCGAAGACGACGGTCACCGTTCGCTTCGAGGCGATCCCCGCGGGTGCGCACGTCGTCCGCAAGAGCGACGGTCACGATCTCGGCGCCTCGCCCCTCGACGTCAAGCTGGCGCACAATGGCCCGGGGACGGACTACGTCGTGAAGAAGGACGGCTACAAGGACTTCGCCGTCACCGCCGATCTCTCGGAGGACAACACGGTCCACGTCGCGCTCGAGAAGATCGAAGCGCCGCCCGCGCCCACGGCCGCCAAGGTCGAACCTGAAAAGAAGAAGCAGTCTTCGGGTGGCCACAGGCCCGCCAAGCGTCACGGCGGTGCGGTCCCCGACGAAGACGGCCTCGCGACCCCTTCGTTTTAGGGCGCGGTCACTCCTCTGTTTGTCGGAGGGCGCGGCGTGATTGGCGTTGCGTGAGCATGTCGAGGAAGCGCTCGGGCGCGAGCGCGACGCGGCTGCGGCTGTCGAGGTAGCGCTTGCGATCGAGCGCGAAGATGCCGCCGGCCGCGACGCCGCCGCTCGCGAGCGCCACGAGATCGGGGACGCCGAAGCCGGGGAACATCGCGGCGCCGCCCAGGCCGACAATCGCGAAGGCCACGGCCGAACGCAGGCCCATCTGGGTGAGGCGCTCGCGGCGCATGTCGCCGAGGTCGATGTTGAAGGTGACGGACGTGTCGGGACCGCCCTCGCCCGTGTCCTCTTCGGCGATGACCGTCTCGACGCGCGACACGAGGCTGAACGCGTAGCGCTTCGAGAAGTCCAGCGAGCGCGCGAGGCCGGGCCAGATGCCCTGCGCGCGCTCCCATTCAATGCGCGCGCCATGGTGGCGGCGCACCGTCATGAGCTGTTCGCGAAGGAAGCGATCGACGGCGCGGCGAACGGTGTCGATGGGCGCGGGTACGAGGCGGCTCACGACGATGTGGCTCGTGCCGAGGGTCTGCGCGACGACGCCGCTCTCTTCGGGCTCGATCGTGACGCCGCGACGAAGCTCGGTGAGCGCCTGCGAGACCGAGCCGCCGCGGAGGCCTGCCTCCTCGCCGAGGCGGATGACCTCGAGCACCGTGAGCGCGTCGCTCGGCACGTGATCGCGCGACGTCGACTCGCGCGTGTCCAGCTCGGCGGCGCGGCGGAGGACGAAGTCCACTTGCTGACGCGTGAGCTTGTCCGACGACACGGTCCAGCGATTATAGCGCGAGCCGACGGGGATGCCGCTCGCGTCAATCGCGCCGCGGAACCTTGGGTGGGAGCGCCATCGAGCGGCGCAGCGGGAAGCCGAGGCGCATCACCCACTCGTATAGGGTGTCGGGTAGCAGCGCGCGCAGCCGGCCCGCGAGGGAGGTCGGGCCGACGGGCCAGCGCAGGCGCGGACGGCGCGCCGTCGCCGCGCGTTCGATCGTGTCGACGAGGCCAGGCAACTTCGCCCGTCGCATGGCCGACGCCTGGCGTGCGTAGGCGGCGAACACCGCGGCGTACGGGCTGTCTGCGCCCGCGCCCGCGGCCGTGACCTCGTTGGCGTGGAGCTCGGTCTCGTAGGGGCCGGGCTCGACGAGGACGACGCGAACGCCGAAGGGCAGCAGCTCGAGGCGCAGCGCTTCGATCATGCCCTCGAGCGCCCACTTCGACGCGTGGTAGGCGCCCACCATGGGAATGGCGACGAGGCCCGAGACCGAGCCGACGGTCACGATCGTGCCGTCGCGGCGCGCGCGCATCGCGGGCAGCACGGCGCGCGTCACGCGCTGCACGCCGACGACGTTGGTCTCGAGCTGGGCGCGCAGCTCGTCGGGCGTCGTCTCCTCGAGCGCGCCCACGGTGTAGTAGCCGGCGTTGTTGACGAGGACGTCGAGGCGGCCGCCCGTCGAGGCGAGCGCGGCGTCGACGGCGGCGCGCACGGAGTCGTCGCGCGTGACGTCGAGCGCGGGCGTCGTGAGGCGCCAACCGCCGCGCGCCGCCTCTTCGCGCAAGCGCTGACCGCCCTGCCCGTCCGGCCGTCGCATCGTCGCGAAGACGCGCCAGCCGCGCTCGGCGAAGCGGCGCGCGAGCGCGTGGCCGATGCCCGACGAGGCGCCCGTGATGAGGATCGACCGCGGGTCGGTGTCGTCGGCGGGCATCGTCGTCGATCAGTATGGCAGCGTGTAGCCGGCCTGCAGCACGTGAGCGTCGCCGAAGCTCGTGCTCTGGATGTAGCGGCCGTACGAGACCGTGAACGTGCCGGCCGCGATCCACCCGAGCACGGGCACGTCGCGCAGCGCCTCGGCCTGCCAGATGAGCTCGAGCTCGGGATACTCGGTGTACATGCGGCCCAGCTTCGGATCGGTGCTGTAGTAGATCGCGTCCTGCGGGTAGCAGCCGGGCTGTGCGATGGCGTTGCACCAGAAGTTCGCGCCCCACTGGTAGTACTGGCGGTACGACAGGCGCACGGAGAGGTCCTGCGTGAGCGTTTTGTAGACGCGCAGCTCGACGGTGTGTGAATAGACGTGCCACGGGTCTGTCGAATTTGGGCCGCTCGAATCGTTCGGCGCCGCGTCGAGGTAGAAGCGATATTGCAGGCGCAGCGCGAGGCTGAGCCTCGGGATGTAGTAGGCGCCTTGGATCGCGAAGGCGTTGCGCAGGCGCGTCGACGGCAGCTTCTCGTAGCCGAGATCGGGGACCTGCCGGTAGAGGTTGCCCTGGAAGCCCGTGATGTACGCCGACTCGAGCGAGACCTGCGCGAGCGCGACGGGCGAGAGGATCTGCGTGTACGACAGGCCCGCGAAGTAGCTGTCGAGGCTGCACGAGATGCTGGGGCGCACCGCGCAGGCGGGCGTGCGAAAGCGCGACGACAGCGAGTCGAGGCTCGCGCCGAGCGAGACGGCGACGTTTGCGGTGTCGCCCCAGAAGCGCTGGGCGCCCGTGAGGCCGAAGGCGTGCGACCAGTAGTCGGACTCGGCGCTGTACTTGTAGCTCGCCGACAGCGACGAACGATCCCAGCGCTTGCGCACCATGAGCGCGGCCTCGTTGCGCGTCTCGGTGAAGATCGAATCGGCCGACGTCCCGGCGGCGACGGACGCCGACGTGATCGTGTCCACGAGGTAGTGCGCTTTCACGTCCCAGCCCGTGGGCGAGTCGCGCTCGACCTCGACGGTGGGTTGAATCACGCGCGTCGACGGCTCGCGGTAATACGCGCCGCGCACGGTGACGTAGTCGTCAGCGCGCGCGACGACGGGCGCGAGCACGAGCGCGACTAAAAAGACGAAACCGGCGCGCTTCAATTGCAGCCGCAGCCCCCGCCGGGCTCGCCGAAGCCGAGGTCCGATCCTTCTCGCGAGCCGAGCCAGTGTTGGTGGAAGCGATCCTCGATCGTCTCGTCGGGCAGATCGAGCCGCATGCCGCGCTTCGCGAGGTGCTCGCGCTGCCACGGCTGGACGGGCGGCGGCGTGTGTGCGCAGCCGAGCGCCGTCAGCGCGCTCACGAGCAGCGCCGCCGCGAGCCACCTTCCGAATCCTCGGGACGCCGGGCGACGGCCGTCACGCGTGGATGACATGGCGCCGTTGTAACACGAGAGCGGTCGCCGATCGGCGGCGCGCGCGCGCTAAGATGCGCCGATATGAGCGGCCCCGCGAGCTACCTCGTCCTCGACATCGAGACCATCCCCGATCCGGATCTCTACTCGCCGCCGGAGCTGCCCGCGGGCGTCGAGCGGCCGTTCCCGCCTCTTTACGCGTGTCGCCCGATCGTGCTCGGCGTCATGTGGTTCGACGAGGATCTCGGCGTGAAGCGCATCGGCACGATCGGCGCCGACAAGGACGAGCCCGGCATGATGGCGGACTTCGCCGAGTTCATGAACACGCGCAAGCCGCACCTCGTGACCTGGAACGGGCGCAGCTTCGATCTGCCCGTGCTCGCGCTGCGTGGCCTGCGCTTCGGCCTCAACTTCAACTGGTACTACCGCGGCGAGGGCT
>DATAZS010000188.1:0-1610 GCA_036271915.1 Polyangia bacterium | reverse complement strand
GCGCGCCAGGCGCCTTCCCGTAACCAACGATCAGGCGGCCCGATCGGATCGGTCGGCGCTGCCCGCGTTCGCGACGACGTCGACGAGCAGCGCCGAGACGACAAGCGGCTCGCGAGCGGGCGCGAGGGCCGCGCGACGTCGGCGCAGCAGCGCGCGCGCGCCCAGCACGACGACGACGCCCGCGCCGACGATCACCCCCCAGACGCCCACGCGATCGAGCAGCTTCACGATGCGCCCGACGTCGCCCGCGAAGATCACGCCGAGCGCCGTGAACGCGCCCGCCCACGCCGACATCGCGACGACGTCATAGGTCAAGAACACACGCCACGTGATGCCCGAGCTGCCCGCGAGCACGGGCCCCACCATGGGCACGCCCGGGATGAACTTCGCGAGCGCGAACGCCGCCGAGCCCCAGCGCGCGAACAGTCGCATCGTCTGCTCGAGCCGCTCCTCCGGCTTCGCCGCGCCGCGCAGCGCGAACCGCAGCGCGCGCGCGCCGTAACGGCGGCCTACGAGGTACCAGGTGATGTCGGCGATCAACGTCGCCGTGAGAACGGCGCCACCGATCGCGAACACCGACAAGCGGTGGCGCGCCACGAGGCTCCCGGCCACGAGCAGCGTCGGCTCCGCGGGAACGGGCACGCCGATCTGCTGCAAAAAGACGTTGACGAGGATGAGCGGACCACCCTGGTTCGCGATCGCTGACTCGAGCCCACCCATCACCGTTTCTCCGTGTCCCCTCGTGCGTCCGTCTTATTAATAAAGCCTAGCGCACGGCCGCGGGGACGCTCGGAAGAACTGCGTCACATCTCGATGACGATGACGATTTGTGCGCGACGCGCGCAGTTTGTTCGGACCAGAGACGGTGACGATGTTACCGCGGCGTGCCAACCTCGGCGGCGCAAAGCGTTCCCCACTCGCCTTTCGAGCGGAGTTGGCGCGGCGCGATCTTCCGTTTCCCTTGGCACGATTCTCGAAAGGACATCTCACCGGGGGAGCAGTTGTCATTAGAACCATTCAGGGAGCACGCTCCGGCGCCAGCTCAGATCGGAAGCTTCGAGCCGGACGCGGTCCTCGACGGGACCTACGAAATTGTTCGAAGGCTCGCGCAGGGCGGAATGGGAAGTGTCTACGTCGCGAGACATTTGCGTCTCGGCGGCGAGCTCGTCGTGAAGACGCTCGGCGCGGACTACGCGTCGACGGCGGAGGGCAGCGCGCGGTTCCACCGCGAGGCCGAGATCCTCGCGCGGCTGCGTCACCCCAACGTCGTGAGGGTCGTCGACTTCAACGTCTCCCAGACTGGCGTCCCGTACTTGGCGATGGAGCTCCTCGACGGGCCCGACCTCCGCACGGCGCTTGGTCGTGGGCGCATCTTCTCTCCTGCCGAGACGATGACGATCGTCCGCCAGGTGGCGAGCGCGCTGTCGGCGGCGCACGCCTGCGACATCATTCACCGCGATCTCAAGCCCGAGAACGTCGTCCTGTGCCGCGCGGCTGGGCAGATGCCCATCGTCAAGGTCATCGACTTCGGCATCTCGCTGTGGGGCGCCAAGGATCACGCGAAGATCGAGGACGTCGTGTTCGGCACGCCGGAGTTCATGGCGCCGGAG
>DATAZS010000187.1:0-2074 GCA_036271915.1 Polyangia bacterium | reverse complement strand
ACGTCGCCGCGCAGCCGGCGTGCCGTCTTGGGCGCCAACCCGAGCAGCGCGCGGATCGCGGCGCCCGTGCGCGCGCGGGCCCGAAGCTCCATGACTTGCCCCAACAAGACCAGGGCGACGATCGCTGCCGCGGCCTCGAAGTAGACGCCCACGGTGCCGTCGGGCGCGCGGAAGTCGGGCGGGAACAGCCCGGGCGCGATCGCGGCCACGACGCTGAAGAGGTACGCGACGCCGACGCCGAGCCCGATGAGCGTGAACATGTTGAGGCTTCGGCTCTTCACGGAAGCCCACAGGCGCTCGAAGAAAGGCCGCGCGGCCCACAGGACGACAGGCGACGCGAGTCCGAGCTCGCACCACGCGCGCAGCCTGCCTGGGAGCAGCTCCGTCATCGCCAACCCGAGCAGGGGGACCGTGAGCGCGACGCTGACCCAGAGCCTGCGGGTCATGTCGACGAGCTCGTGGTTCTCGGGCGCCGCCTCGGTGATGACGCGCGGCTCGAGCGCCATGCCGCACTTGGGACAGGCGCCCGCGTGATCCTGCCGGACCTCGGGATCCATGGGGCAGATCCACTCGGCCGCGGGCGGCTCGCAGGACTCCGTCGCTCCCGTGAACTTCGTCGGCTCGGCCTTGAAGCGCTCGAGGCAGCGCGGATTACAGAAGTGGTACGTGATGCCGTCGTGGACGTGGCTCCCCGCGGCGCGCGCGGGGTCGACGAGCATCCCGCAGACGGGATCCTTCACGCGCTCCGCGCTGGGCGTGGCGGCGGGCTCCTCGGAGATCACCCGCAGGGAGCGTAGGCCTTTTTTAGGTTCCATGACTCACGAGACGCCGGCTCCCTCGATCCATTACATGGAATCCGTCGTCCGCCACTCCGCCACTCCGCCACTAAGTCGCCACGGGGGCGGCGCGCGATGTTAGATCGGGGGCCTTGGACAAGCTCACGCGGGAACAAATGATCGCGGAGTTCGGTGAAAACGGCGTTCAAAACCCGAAGGTCATCGATCTCATCACGCTGGAGAAGGCGTCGGACACCGTCGTCCTCGTCATGACGGAGCGCCGGCCTTGGGGCGCCGACGCCCAGCAATTCACCCAGATCGAAGAGAAGGTGAACCGGTACATGGGGTACGTGCTCGACGGCTTCCTCGCCGAGCACTATCCCCAGTACACGGGCAAGGCGGTGCGCATCCGCCTCGACTGCGCCGAGGCGCCGCACGGCGAGAGCGAGCGCTTCGTCGAGGCGATGACCGACGCCATCGAGGGCCACGGCATCCACTTTGCGATGAACGTGCTGCCGCCGCTCGCGTAAGCCTCGCGCAGCCTGACGCCCGTCGCGACGCAAAACAAAGACGCGAATCTCGCGCGCGGCGCCTTGTTCCCGTGCGGGCCGCACCCACCTTAAGGCCACGTGTCTTCGCGCGGTCTCCGTCGACGTAACCAACAAATTCTTTGTCTCTCCCTCGTCGCGCTCGCCGTGACGGGGCGCGCGGCGCGCGGCACCGAGTTCAACATCTTCCCGATCGTCGGCGGCGACAGCGACGTCGGCGTGGGCTTCGGGCAGGTCAGCGATCTCGCGAAGCTGGGCGCCGTGCCCGAGAAGTACCTTTGGAAGGTCGAGTCGGGCGTGTTCATCACGTTCAAGACGCAGAACGGCGGCATCGTCGTCCCGTATCAGGACTACTACCTCGACCTCACGATCCCCGAGCTCACGAAGAGCCACCGGCTGCGCCTCGAGATCCGGCCGTCGTTCACGAACGAGACGACGCTGAAGTACTACGGCATCGGCAACGCGACGCCGCTGCCACCGTCGTCCGTCAACATCGACGACACCGAGTACAAGCGCATGCACCCGCGCCTGTCGACCGAGGCGCGCATCCGGCTCTTCGACAGCGTCTATCTGTTCGTCGGCAACATCTATACGTACAGCTGGCTCACTGCACGGCCCACGAGCATCCTCGCGCAACAGCAGGCGCAAGGGACGCCCGAGGTGCGCGCGATGCTCGGCGACTTTCGCCCCGGCGCCATCGACCAGCTCGAGGCGGAGCTTCAGTACGACACGCGCGACAACGAGACGGTG
>DATAZS010000186.1:0-12753 GCA_036271915.1 Polyangia bacterium | reverse complement strand
CGCCGAAGAGCTCCCGGGCGGCTTCAGCGCCGTCTACGAGGTCCTGCGCACGATGGAGGAGACGGGAAAGATCCGGCGCGGCTACTTCGTGGGCGGCGTGGCCGCGATGCAGTTCGCCTTGCCGCCGGTCCTCGATCTGCTGCGAGGGCTGCGCGCGCCGCCCGATGCGCCCGAGGTCGTGACGCTGCTGTCGGTCGATCCCGCGAACCCGTACGGCGCGTTGTTGCCGTGGCCCGCGCCCGCCGCGAGCGGCCCGCGCCGAGGTCCGACGCGGACCGTGGGCAGTCACGTCATCCTCGTCGACGGCGCGCTCGGCGCCTGGGTCGCGCGCGGCGGACGTCAGCTCACGACGTTCCTGCCCGTGGACGATCCCGAGCGGACGCGCGTCGCGCAGGCGGTGGCGGCGGCGATGACGCGTCTTTCGGGCTCGGCAGCGCAGCGCGAGGTCCTGATCGTCGAGATCGACGACGTCAAGGCGCCCGCGCACCCCTTGGCGGCTTCGTTGCTCGCGGCCGGCTTCATCTCCACCTACGGCGGCCTGCAATATCGTCCGTCGCGCTCGGCATCGTTGGGGTCGTGACGTGCCTGAGGGCGATACGATCTATCGAGCCGCGGCCGCGCTGAAGCGCGCGCTCGTGGGCCGAACCGTCACGCGCTTCGAGACGGCCTACGCGCAGCTCGCGCGCGTCGACGACCAGATCTCCTTCGCGGGACAGACGATCGAGGAGGTGTGGTCGCAGGGCAAGCACTTGCTGATGCGATTTTCGGGCGGTCAGACCCTCCGGACCCACATGCGCATGAACGGAAGCTGGCATATCTATCGCCCCGGCGATCGTTGGCAGCGTCCTCGTGCCGACCTGCGCATCCTCATCGAGACAGGACCCGCGCCGCCCGACGCTGTCGGGATCGTGGCGGTCGCCTTCTCCGTCCCGGTCGCCGAGCTCCTCGACGATCGCGCTCTGCTTCGCGCACCGGCGCTGCGTCGGCTCGGGCCGGATCTATTGGGCGATGCGTTCGATCCCGCGCGCGCGCGTGAGCGCGTGAGGCAGGGAGCCGATCGACCGATCGGCGAGATCCCGCTCGATCAGAGCGTGGCGGCCGGCGCCGGCAATGTCTATCGCTCCGAGGTCTTGTTCCTGTCGTCGCTCGATCCTGCGCGCCTCACGAGAACCGTCAACGACGCCGAGCTCGAGGCCATGTTCGCGCTCACGCGGAAGCTCATGCAGGCGAACGTCGCGAGCTCTGGCACCGCGGCGGGCGGAGGGATCGTGACCTACACCGGCCTGCGGCGGACGACAGGCCGCGGCGATCCAGGCGCGCGCCTGTGGGTTTACGGCCGATCGGGTCGACCGTGTCGTCGCTGCGGTACGCCCATCGAATACCGGAAGGTCGGCCCCGACGCCCGCGGACTCTTCTATTGTCCCCGCTGTCAGCGCTGAAGTTCTCCTTGGCCTTGCTCTGCGAAGCGGCGGTCCTACGTTCAGGATCGCCCGGCGCGGTCGCAGTGGCACCGTTTCACCGGGACGGGACCGACATCATTGGAGGAGTGACATGAAAATGAACCTGCGCGCGGTGATGCTGTGTTGTGGAAGCCTGCTCGTGAGCGGCGTCGCGCTGGCGGCTGATCCGCCGACGACGGCCGAGGTGTTGGGAAAGCTTCACCAATCCAACGTCAAAGAGATCCGCATGGGGAAGATGGCCAGCGAACAGGGCCAAGCGAAGGACGTCAAGAGCTTCGGCAAGAAGCTCATGGACGACCACAATGCGGCGGACAAGAAGGTGGCGAAGCTCGCCAAAGAAGAGAACATCGATCTAGCGGCCAACACACCGGCCGTCGGGTCGGATGACATGCCGGCGAGCCCGGGGTTCGATGCGGCCTTCGCGCGTGCAATGTTGGAAGATCACAAGAAGGACGTCGCGGCCACGAAGACGGCCTTGGAAGCGACACAGGACAAGAAGCTCAAGAGCCTGCTCTCGGCGCTGCTGCCCGTGCTGGAGAAGCATGAGCAAATCGCGCAGAAGCTCGTGGACCAATACGCGAAGTCTTGACGGCGGAGGCTGACCACGCCGACTCGCCTTGACGGCTGCCAAGACGGGCTCCACGTTCGCCGAGTTGGCACGGCCATTCGATCGACAGGTCGAATGAAAATCGTGTGGAAGGGTCATCGGAGGAAGTCATGCGCAAACGCAAGACATCGACGTCATCGAAGAAGCGCTACGGGAACGCCGCGAAGAAGTCGGTGGGCAGCGCCGTGCGACGTGCGAAGGGCGGCACCCTCAAGTCGGGCAAAGGTCGGCACCCCAAGGTCAAAAGTCGGAAACAGGCGATCGCGATCGGGCTGTCCGAGGCGCGGAAAAAAGGCGCCAAGGTCCCCCGCAAGAAGTAAGGAGGCCTCCCTCCCTTGCATGTCGTCGGCGCGAGGACTCTGCCGATGCGAGCTACGTCTCTCGGGAGCGCGGCGGAGGCGTGCCGCGCCTGTCGGGCCTGTCCTCTTTATCTCCACGCGACTCAGGCCGTGTTCGGAGAGGGACCGTCGCACGCCCCGATCATGTTGGTTGGCGAGCAACCCGGCGACGAAGAGGATCGGAGTGGACGTCCCTTCGTCGGCCCCGCCGGGCACCTCCTCGACGAAGCGCTTTCGGCGGCGGGGGTGCCTCGCGCCGATGTCTATGTCACGAACGCCGTGAAACACTTCAAATTCGTGGAGCGCGGAAAGCGCCGGCTGCACGACAAGCCGAAAGGCCGCGAGGTGAGCGCGTGCAGCCCCTGGCTTCGAGAAGAAGTCAGGCTGGTCCGACCGCGCCTCATCGTGGCTCTTGGCGCGACGGCATCCACTTCACTCTTCGGGCCAAAGGTCCGAGTCATGCGCGATCATGGGCGGGTCCTGTCGATGGCCTTGTCTGGCGCGGGCAGCGTTTCCGTCGAAGCCGTCCTCACGATCCATCCGTCGGCCGCATTGCGTGGCCCAACGTCGGAGCGTCGTCGGGAGCTTCGTGAAATGCTGATCGACGACCTCACGATCGCACGGCGCGCGGTGTCTTCCCGATAAGTCGAGGGCGACCACGCTCGTCAGGGGCGTGAAGGGTGGCGGACGTCCTTTCGTGCTGACTGTGCTGCGGGGAGCTCCGCGACCCGCTCGTCGAGCACGCTGACCCTACGCCACCCTTTCTTTTGCGAAATTCACGTCGTGTTCAATCTCGTGGCGTGTGCGGGCCAACGGCCGCCGCACGCGCTTGCCCCATCCCACGACGCCCGCGACCACGGCCACGACGAGGATCGCTCCGCTCACGCCCAGACCGGCGAGCCACGCTGGCAGGACCGTCGCGAGCGCCAAGATGCCCGTGACCAGCAGCAGCGTGACCGCCAACAGCGCCGCGAGCGCCGCGACGCCGAGCCCTGCGACCATGGTCTCTTCACGTGACAGATCGTTGCGCAGCTCGGCCTTCGCCAGCTCGATCTGCGCCGTCACGAGGTTCTTGCTCTGACGAACGATCTCCTCGAGGAGCTCGGATGTCGACAGGTGTTGTGGACCGGCGTGCTCCTGGTGTGGCGGAGTTGATCCTCCACGCGTTGGGGCGTTCGGCGTCGAGGTGGCCACCTTCGCCTTCGTATTGGTGGTTTCGTCACTCATATCCTTGACCTCCGACTTCGGCGTCGCTGAGGCGTCCAGGAGCTGCCGCTCGCCGCGCACGGCACGCTCGACCTGCAGCAGTTGACGATAAAGAACGGACCATTCTTCGTAGTCGACGTCGATGGTGCCGAGGACGCGCGCGATCTCGCCGACGCGCGCGAGCAGCGGCGCGGAGCTCGCGTGCGCCTCTGGCGCGTCGTCGACGATCTTCCAAAGGCGACGAATGTCTCGTTCGACGTCTTGGGCGGGGCCGGACATCGTCTCGAAGCCACTGCTGTGAACGGCCGTTTCGGCGATGAGGCCGTGGGCCCACGTCACGCGCGGTCCCGCGCCCCGCAGCAGGATGCCGCTCGTGTAAAACGACAGCTCGAGGTGGGGGGCGGTGAAGTGTTCGAGGCGTTGCGGCACGAATCCCGAGAAAGCCGCGCCGCCGAACCAGGCGAGGATGCGCGTCGGCGCCTTCACCCACCACGAAGGCTCGCTCGCGCGCAGCTCGAGTCCGTGTCGATTGAGGGCCTGGACCACGCGTTCGGCGACCTCGTGGTAGGCCGCTACGTCCGTGACCAGCGGAACGTCCGCGCTCTTCTCCCGACGCACGAGAGACACGAGCCGCAGGACAGGCACCGAGATGAACATGATGAGAAAGGCTGCCGCCAACCCGATCGTGATCGGGAAGCCTCGCAACACGCGCGTGACGTAGGGCTCAGGCGGCGCGTGCGCCCGACGCCGCGCCCCCAGGGTCAGGCCCAGGGCGATCGGAACCGCCAAGACGAGCGCGAGCCAAACCAGTCGGACCGTCCACGACGGGACCCAGTGCGGCAGAGGAACGAAGGCCAGCGCGAGCGCGGCGATCTTTGGCGCCGCGACGCCGGCGACGAGGAGCGGCCAGGCCACGGCGCCTCCGACGAGCGCCGACAGCAGCGTCTGATCGCGCGACGTCGTCTTGCCGAAGAGGGCGTGGACGGCCCAACCGAAGATCGCATTGAGGATCTTTCCGGCGGATTTACTGATGAGCGCGATGAGCGCCTGGATGAGAGCCATGCCATGCACTGTGGCCACGAAATATGCTGGCAAAAAGGGGGCCGGCGAAATTCGTTAGCCACCGCCCAGATCACCGCCCAGAGATCGTCGATGCCGATCGGTCACGCGAGCCAGCACGGAGGGCGGGGCGTCCATCATCCAGTCCGAGCATCTGAGTCAGCGTCGTCGCGTTGGGAATCGCGGCGCCCTCGGCGTCATTATCGAAGTACAGGTACACGTCCCGGCCTTCGGCGGCCCAGGTCTGGGCGCGGGCCGACCAGAGCGCCAGGCTCGCATTGCTGTACCTCGAGGCGTACTTGCGCACGTGACCGTGAAGACGCACGTACGCGACGTCCGTCGTGATCGCGTGCCACATCGGGAAATCGGGCGCATCTGAGAGGCAGTTGGCGACCCCCGCCGCCTGCAGGCGCGTGCGCACGTCGTCGATGAACCAGCTCGCGTGCCTCAACTCGATGGCATGACGAACGGTCCCCCAAGCGCGGAGCGAGGTCAGGAAGTCGTCCAGACGGTTCAAGTCGCAATGAAAAGACGCTGGCAGCTGCCAGATGACGACCGCGAGCTTGTCGCCGAGGCCGCTCGCCTGATCACGCAGTCGCCGGATGGGGTCACCGCAGTTGGACAGCCGCCGATAGTGCGTCACATAACGGTGACCCTTCACGGCGAAGCGGAAGTCGGGAGGCGTCGCCTGTCTCCACGCCTCATAGCGGTCGCGCGCGATCTGGCGATAGTAAGAGCCGTTGACCTCGACCGAATTGAACAGCCGCGACGTATGTTCCAGGCGGTCCTTCATGCGGACGCCGCGCATGACGGTGTCGCTCCATGAGCGATAGGTCCAGCCGCTCGGCCCGACGAATATTCGACCTGCGGGCATTCCTGTGCGGGATGCAGCGAGCGCGCCATGTTGTAAGTGCGCGGAGAGCGACGTCACCTGGCGAACGGCGGCGTTCCGGCGTTGCGTAGAGGTGACCGGCGCGGGCCCGCCGCGCTGACCAGCAACCCCCTCCGCGAAACGGTTTCACAGTCGTCGCGCGCGAGTCACGAATAAAAAGGTACGGGTCTTGGCCCATGTACCCAAAGCAGGTCGCTCTACGTCGCCGTGTCCGGACATCGCTCTTCTTCAAACTCTTCGCGCTCCTCGGTCTGTGGTCGTTTTCGATCGGACCCGCCAGCGCCGCCACCTCGACGAACGACATAGGCGTCTCCACCGACGCCCCTGGTGTGTGCCCGGCGGGTGCGACGCAGATCGATGTGACCACGGTGGCCGATCTCGCTGACGCGACCCGCGGCGCCGGCGCTCACGCGTCCGATCCCGCGAATACCTGCTACCTGATCCACGACGGTAGCTATGTCCAAAGCGGAGCGACGCTGCCATTTTATGTCCGGCAGGGCGGTGTCTCGGCGACGGCGCGCCGCCTCTTCATCGGACAGTCCCGCGCCGGCGTCGTCATTCAAGGTCGCGGCACCATCGACACGGGAATCAGTCACGTCCTCGTCAGCAACATGACCTTCACGCTCACGGGGTACTCGCAAAGTGGATCGTTCAACACGTTCACGGTGCTGGACGGAACGGACGTCGTCCTCGACCACATGACCTTCACGGGCGACTGCGCGACCGGTTCGACGGGCGGCGCCGTCGAGGTCGACGGCACGACCGGCTTCGTGCTCCAGAGCTCGCTCGTCGAGAAGTTCGGTCACTGCGCGAGCGGCGGTCACCTGGACCACGGCGTCTACATCAGCAGCGGGAACGGCATCGCCATCTCCAACAACGAGATCCGCCTCAACTCCTCGCGTGGCATCCAGCTGAACACCGAGGATGGAAGCTTTGGCACGATCGACAACGTCACGATCACGGGCAATCGAATCCACGGCAACGGCCACGCTGACTATGAAGACGGCATCGTTCTCAACGGCGGCGGCGCGGGGACCATTGCGCACGTCACGATTCAAAACAATCTCATCTATGGCAACTACTACTCGGGGATTCGGGTCGTCGATGTCGCCTATGCAACGATCGTCATCAGCCAGAACACTCTGTCCGGGAATGGCGTGGCCGCCGCGGGCCCGGGCAAATCAGAGATGAACATCGATTCCTTCGGATGTGGCGCCAACACCAACGTTACCCGGAACATCATCTCGGCGGGATACCAGGTGCTCAATGACTGTTACGACGCCCTCAGTCGGAAATACGCGCTCGTCGGCAACGTCGTGCAAGGGGCCGCGCCCACGGGAGAGGCGGGAAATTGCATCAGTCAGTCCGTCGTGGCAGCGCCGATGTTCGTCAACGCGGTGGCGGCTGACTTCCATACCCAAAATGCCGCTGTCGCCGCGTACGGCGCCTACGCATCGTCGACGAGCGCTCCGAGCGCGGTCGTCCCCGCGCTCGGTCTGCCGGCTTCGTTCGCGTTGGGATTGCTCTTGTGCGTCGCCGGTATGCGAAGGTTCAGCACTGCGGAGGTCCGCTCAGCTGGAGCTCGGATCGGGTGATCTCTGGCGTCATCCGCTGCAGCTTGAGACGCCGAGCCCCGGCGGGGGCTGCTGGTCCCGAGGCATGGCGTGAGGCATAGGTCCTGGGAGCCCACACGGTTGCGGTTTCTTTCGCCCACACGGACGGTTCGGTAGAGAACCTAGGGTCGCTGTGGTTTCAAGGCCGATGGCAAATCCGTCGATAGCTCTCGCCGCGTAGGTTCCGATGAAAAGATCACCCAACCCTCTGACGTCGATCGCGTTGCTCGCCTTGGTCGCGGGCTGCGCCACCCAAGCCCCTCCGCCCGAGTCCGCGACGCCCTTGGCGGCGTCGGCCGCGCCGGCCGGCTCGCAACGCCTGCCTGGCTCGCTCACCTGCGAGTCGGAGGTGTCGTGCTCAGCCTGCGCCGACGATCACGATCGGGAGCTCGTGCGGTTCACGTTTCTCATCCACGCGACGGAGGTCCGCGCGTGCCTCGCGCGCGTCGGAGCGACGGACGCCGGTACGAAGATCGTTCGCCTCGCGATCGATCCCACGGGCGCCATCCGGACCTCGTGCATCGTCCGGCCGACGTTGAACGACACGGCCGTCGATCACTGTCTGACGGACCTCGCCCTCACGTGGAAGGTCAACGCCCCGGCGAGCGGAGCCTGGGCCCTCGTCGACTACGCCTATACGCTCCCGAAGACGAGCGCGCAGTAGCGCCTCGTTCGCGATCGCGACAGTCAGCCGCGGGCCCGCCTCGGCAGCGCGCGCGCGACGGCGTCCCAGTGTGGGGAGTGCGCGACGGCGTCGACGACCAAGATCGCCTCGGCCATCGCGATCGGCGACGGCGTGCCGAGGCGCGCGAACGAGGCTTCGAGCGCCGTCACGATCGCGGCGCGCGTCGAGAAGTCCATGCGCGCCTGTTCGAAGGTGCCCCAGCGCGTCCAGCCGAGCCCCCACAGCTCGTCCGCGAGCCAGTCGGCGAGCATGCTCTCGCGTTCGTCGGCGCGCACGCTGCGCGCCGCGACGCGCGGAAGGAAGCGCGCCCACGGGCGCGGGCGCTCTGCGATCGCGGTCCCGTCGACGTGCGCGCGGATCGCTTCGCCGATCCACGCCTTCGCTTGTTCGAACCCAGTGGCGTCCGCGGGGCTGCAGAGACGCGCGGCGACCTTGTCCCAGCCGTCGTTGCGCAGCGTAGGAAACGGAGGCGATCCGAGCAGCGCCGAAAGGCCGACGCCCGCGTTCAACGCCTCGATCAGGCGCGCCTCTCGGACGGTCCACTCCGCGAAGGAGACGTCGCGCTCGGCGTCGATCGCGATGCGCGCGGGCGCGGTCCACGCGAGGGACAGCGCCTCGTCGGCGACACCGATCTCGGCGCGCACGCGCGCGACGTCGAGCGGCGCACGGTCGCCGACGCTGCGGCACGTGCAGCGGTGCGAGGTCGACACGCGCACGCCCGCGGGTGTCCCCACGAGATAGAAGGGGAAGAGGCGGCACGTCGCGGGCTTGAGCTCCGGCCCGCGCGTCGCGTGCACGCGGCACAGGTTGTCGGCTTCCAAGAAAGGGCAGGCGCCGGTCTCGACGACGCGGAAGGCCCACCCGTCGATGCTCGCGTCGCGGCCGACGACGCGGCTGCCGCGGTTGCCGAGCCGTCGCAGCGGCACGAGCTCGGGCTCTTCGATGGGGCCCAGCACGTGGATGTCGCTGCAGCACAGTCCGTCGGCGTGGCAGGTGAACCGCGCGCCCGGACGGACGAGCATCGCCGTCACTTGCCGTGCGCGGCCGCGTGGGCGTGCTCGTCGAACCCGACGAGCACGGCGCGGCCCGTGTCGCAGATCGGGCGCTTCACGAGCTTGCCGTCGGCGGCGAGCGCGTCCAGCGCCTGCGCGAGCGTCATCGTCGCGAGCTTCGCCTTGAAGTTGCCCGCGCGATAGCTCTCGCCCGACGTGTTGAAGAGCTTCGCGATGGGCAGGCCCGAGCGCGCGTGCAGGTCGGCGAGGTCGCGCGCCGAGATCGGCGCCGCGACCAGGTCCGTCGCCTCATACTTCACGCCATGCGCGTCCAGCCACTTGAGCGCCTTCCGGCACGTGCTGCACTTCGGGTACTGATAGATCGCGACCGACATCGCTGCATGATGTCGCCGGGCGGGCGCAGGTCAAAGTCATTCGACGCCCGGACGGAACCTCGGGCGGCCTCGGTTGTCCGTGGAAGCATGGACGCGCTGTGGCGCCTCTTCTTGCTGGCTTCGCTCGGCCTCGGGTTCGCGTCGGCGTGTCATCGCGACACGGCGCTCGGCCTGCCCGACGCGTACCTCGTGTACACGCCCGTCGTCGACGGCGCGGGCGCGGCGCAGCGCAGCGCGGGCGGGCTGCCGCTGTTCGACCTGCTCGCGCTCGACGATCAGCGCGCGACGTCGCTGAACACGCAGATCGCCGTCGGCATCGTGGGCGAGATGCTGCGCACCGACTACCTCGCGAAGCAGCTCGTGCGCGACGTCGCGTTCGAGGGCAAGACCTTCCCCGCGTCGGCGCGCGCGGCGGCGCGACAGCCCACCGTGCTCGCCGTCGGGCGCGGGCTCGAGCCGTTCGGCGCCGGGTTCGCCGTGAAGGGCTTCTTCGGCGGCGCGACCGATCGCGCGGGCATTCCGTGGGTCGGGCTCAAGGAGGACGTCGGCGAGGATCGCGCGATGCCGCAGACGGTGACGGGGCTGCTCGCGCGCGAGACGCTGTCGCGCGTCGTCGCGGGGCCCCCGTCGCTCGTCGACGGATACGTGCACGCGATGGAGGTCATCGCGCGCGAGTGGCGCGTGGGGCAGGGGCCGCAAGGCGCGGTCGCGCCAGACGCGGGCACGGGGACGCAGCGCGCGTTGTTCGCGGGCGTGCGCGAGAACTCTTACGCCGCGGGCGCAGACGGCGCGCCTCGATCCGCGGCGGAGTTGCTCGCCGATCCGGGCCTCGCCGCGACCGTCATCTATCGGCTCGCGCAGTCGAAGGCCGTCGGGCGTCACGTGGCGCCCGCCGACGTCTACGCGCCGTTCGTGAGCGATCGCGTCCCGCCAGGCGTGAGCCCGGCGGCGGTGCTGGGGCCGTTCCGCAACTTCCAGGCGAAGTTGCTCACGGCCTGGGGACGCGCCGTGCTCGCGGGGACTCCGCCGAAAGACATCGCCGACCTCGTCGAAGCCTACGGGCGCGCCATGCCCGCGGAGCGCGCCGAGGCGCTTCGGATCTTCGTCGTCACGACGTACGGCGCGACGGTCAAATCGGGAGGCGTCAAGGCGACGGCCGCGAGCGCCGAGGCCGCGCTGCCCGAGTTGACGGCCCTCGCCGCCGAGGTCGCGTCGGGCCGGCGTTCGATCCGCGCCGCGCTCACGCCCTGAGCCTGGCGCGCGCGTTTTCGCCCGGTCGTTTTGTAAGAAGCAGACTGGCGGCCTTGGACGCTTCCGGATAGATTCCGCGCTCCATGAGCACTTTCTGGCACGGAAAGCGCGTCCTCGTAACGGGAGGCGGAGGCTTCCTCGGCTCGTTCGTCGTCGAGCGTCTCAAGCGCGACGGCGCGTCCGTCGTCGTGCCGCGATCGGCCCAGTACGACCTCGTCGATCGCGCGGCGGTGCGCCGCTTGCTGGCCGACGCGCGGCCCGATCTGGTGATTCACCTCGCGGCCCAGGTGGGCGGCATCGGCGCCAACCGCGACAACCCGGGCCGGTTCCTCTTCGAGAACGCCATGATGGGCCTGCACCTCTTCGAGGAGGCGCGGCTCGCAGGCGTCAAGAAGCTGGTCGCCGCGGGCAGCATCTGCGCCTACCCGAAGTTCGCGCCCATCCCGTTCAAGGAAGAGGATCTCTGGAACGGGTACCCCGAGGAGACCAACGCGCCGTACGGCCTCGCGAAGAAGATGATGCTCGTGCAGTCGCAGGGGTACCGCGAGCAGTACGGGCTCAACAGCATCGTGATCTTCCCCGTGAACCTGTACGGGCCGCGCGACAACTTCGATCTGCAGACGTCGCACGTCATCCCCGCCATGATTCGCAAGTGCGTCGTCGCGCGCGATCGGGGTGACGCCGAGGTCGTGCTGTGGGGCGACGGCACGCCCACGCGCGAGTTCCTCTACGTCGAGGACGCCGCGGACGGCCTGCTGCTCGCGGCCGAGCGCTACGACTCGAGCGACGCCGTGAACCTGGGCAGCGGCGTCGAGATCAGCATCCGCGACCTCGCGACGCTCATCGCGCGCGCGACCCGATTCACCGGCACCTTCACCTGGGACGTCACGAAGCCAAACGGCCAGCCACGCCGTCAGCTGGACGTCACGCGCGCGCGTGAACGTTTCGGCTTCACGGCCAAGACGTCGTTCGAGCAGGGGATCGCCAAAACAGTGGCCTACTTCGAAGCGCATCGGAAGGACATCGAGAAATGAAACGAGCCCTCATCACCGGTATCACGGGCCAAGACGGCTCCTACCTCGCCGAGCTTTTGCTCGCGAAGGGCTACGAGGTCACGGGCATCGTGCGCCGATCGAGCTCGTTCAACACCGAGCGCCTCGACGGCATCTATCAGGACCCGCACGCCGCCAACTATCAGCTCCGTCTCGTGTACGGCGATCTCGATGACGCGAGCTCGCTCAACCGCATCATTCGCAGCGTCAAGCCCGACGAGATCTACAACCTGGGCGCGCAGAGCCACGTGCGCGTGAGCTTCGACGTGCCCGAGTACACGGCGTCGACGGTCGGCATCGGCACGCTGCGCCTGCTCGAGGCCATCCGCGAGTCGGGGCAGGAAAAGACAGTCCGCTTCTACCAGGCGTCGTCGTCAGAGATGTTCGGCGCCGCTGCGCCGCCGCAGGACGAGAACACGCCGTTCATCCCGCGCAGCCCGTACGCGTGCGCCAAGGTCTTCGCGCACCAGCTCTGCCAGAACTACCGCGACGCCTATGGCATGCACATCTCGTGCGGCATCTTGTTCAACCACGAGTCGCCCCGGCGCGGCATCCCGTTCGTGACGCGCAAGATCACGCGCACGGCGGCGCGCATCCGCCACGGCCTCGAGAAGAAGCTGTACCTCGGCAACCTCGACTCCTATCGCGACTGGGGCTTCGCGGGCGACTACGTCGAGGCGATGTGGCTCATGCTCCAGCAGGACAAAGGCGATGACTACGTCGTCGCGACGGGCGAGTCGCACAGCGTGCGCGAGTGCCTCGACGTCGCCTTCGGCGCGCTCGACCTCGAATGGAAGAAGTACGTCGAGATCGACCCGCGCTACTTCCGACCCACCGAGGTCGATCACCTCAAGGGCAACCCCGCGAAGGCGACGCGTAAGCTCGGCTGGAAGCCGAAGGTGACCTTCAAGGGACTCATCGAGATGATGGTGAAGGCCGACGAAGAGGACGTGCGGACCACCATGGCGGGCCGCACGCCGACGTCCTGAGCCCGTCGAGCATGGCGCCGCTGGACGCCATCGCCGTCATTTTGGGGGCCCGCGGCACGCTGGGGCAGTCGCTGGCCGTCGAGCTGCCGCGCGCGGGCTGGACGGTCGCCGTCGCCGCTGATCGTGCGACGTGCGATCTGCGCAATCCCGCGGCGATTCGCGCGCTCGTCGCGCGCGCATTTGGCGGTCGCCCGGGCGTCGTCTTCAACGCGGC
>DATAZS010000185.1:0-7266 GCA_036271915.1 Polyangia bacterium | reverse complement strand
CCGCGGCGAGCCGCTCGGCCGCGCTCGGCGAGCCGAGCCGGAGCTGCGCGAGCACGGGCAGCGCGACGCGCCGAATGTCGTTGCTGACCTCGACCTCCTTGAGCGGCCGCGGCGCGTTCGCGACGATCGCGAGCGTGAGCGGGTCGCGCGCGTCGTGAGTCTTCGAATCCCAGACATACGCCTTGCCGTCGGCGCCGACGCGCAGGCGATCGTCGCAGAGCGCGTCGATCGCGGGCCACGCGCGCGCGTCGTCGAGCTCACCGAGCTTCTTGATGCTGTCTTCGACCTTGTCCTCCGCGGGCGCCGCGAGGCCTTGCACGGCGTCCTCGAGCGCACCGGCGTGGGTGATCGGGGCCGCCAGCAAGACGAGCAGCACGCTCGCCCCCGAAGGCACCAATCGCCTTGCTGTCGTCCAACCACCCACGCCGGTTCTTCCGTTCACGTCCTAGGTCCTCCCTTGCCGTGAAGTTCTATTTCGCTTCTGCGACCGTGCCCGCGCCGCCGAACTTCGGCGCCGTGCAATTGCCGCACGCCCACGGATACAGCCAGTTCGCGATCTTGCCCTTGTCGTCGGGAAGGTACGGGCTCCAGGCCTGCGCCTTGATCGGGCCGTCCGTCTTCCACACGACGTGGAACTGACCGTCGGCCTTGACCTCGCCGATGTAGACCGGCTTGTGCAGGTGGTGGTTCTCGGCGTCCATCGTGATGTCGAAGCCCGACGGCGACGCGAAGTGCTGGTAGCCCACCGCCTGGCGAACGGCGTCGACGTTCGTCGTGTGCGCCTGCTCGACGGCCTGCGCCCACATGTGGATGCCGATGTACGTGGCCTCCATCGGGTCGTTGGTGACGCGCTTGTCGCCACCCGGTAGGTTGTTCTTCTTCACGTAGGCCATCCACTTGTCGATGAACGCCTTGTTCGTGGGGTTGTCGATCGACTCGAAGTAGTTCCAGGCCGCGAGCTGACCCACGAGCGGCTTCGTGTCGATGCCGCGGAGCTCCTCCTCGCCGACCGAGAACGCGACGACGGGGATGTCCGTCGCCTTGATGCCCTGGTTGCCGAGCTCCTTGTAGAAGGGAACGTTCGAGTCGCCGTTGATCGTCGACACGACGGCCGTGCGCTTACCCGCCGCGAACTTCTTCACGTCGGCCACGATCGTCTGGTAGTCGCTGTGACCGAACGGCGTGTACTTCTCCATGATGTCTTCGTCGGCGACGCCCTTCGCGTGCAGGAAGTAGCGCAAAATCTTGTTCGTCGTGCGCGGATACACATAGTCGGTGCCGAGGAGCACCCAGCGCTTCGCGCCGCCGCCCTTCTTGCCCATGAGGTACTCGACGGCCGGGATCGCCTGCTGATTGGGCGCGGCGCCCGTGTAGAAGACGTTCCAGGAAGACTCTTCGCCCTCGTACTGAACGGGGTAGAACAGCAGCCCGTTGAGCTCCTCGAAGACGGGGAGCACCGACTTGCGCGACACCGAGGTCCAGCAGCCGAAGGTCACGGCGACGTGCTGGTTCGAGATGAGGTCGCGCGCCTTCTCGGCGAAGAGCGGCCAGTTCGACGCCGGATCGACGACGACGGGCTCGAGCTTGCGGCCCATGACGCCGCCCGCCTCGTTGATCTCCTCGATCGTCATGAGCGCGACGTCTTTGAGGGACGTCTCGCTGATGGCCATCGTCCCCGACAACGAGTGCAGGATGCCGATCTTGATCGGCCCCTTGTCGTCGGCGGGCGCCGCCGCGGGAGCGGGCGCCGCCGCGGGCGCCGCCGCCGTGGGCGCCGGCTCGGGCGGCTTCTGGCAACCGACGAAGGTTCCGAGCGACCCCGCAATCAACAATCCACAAAATGACTTCCGCATTTCCAATCTCCCCTTTGCGTGTGTTCTGTTCAAAACGTTCAACCTTTGTGAATTGACGACCTAGAAGAAGATCGCTTGTGCGCCCAATTGGATCGAATTGGCGCTGACGTCCGACGTGACCTTCGTGTGGCTGTACGTCGCGTTGAGCCGCAGGGCCGGGCCCTTGATGAGGTACGAGAGCGCGCCGTCGATGTTCCACGGATTGCTCCCCGTGTTCCCCTTGATGGTCTCGCCTTGGTAGCGAATCATCGGCTGGATGTTGCCCGGGCCCACGGCCGGGCTCGCCCACGCGAGCAGGCCGTAATAGAAGTTGCTGACGCCCGTATCGAGCACGTTGTAGTGGTAGAAGGCCGCGTCGGCCGTGAACCATCCACCGCCGGGGATCTTCTTCTCGAAGAGGCCGTCGATGTTGAGGTCGACGTAGTCCTTGTCCGCGGTCGCGGACGAGGCGCCGTGCTTCTGGACCTGCGCGCCCACGTCGAAGCTCAGGATGTTCTTGTCGCCGAAGTAGCTTCCGTTGCCCCAGAAGCCCGTCTCCTTGTCCAAGAGCGCCAAGCGCAGGCGTCCGGAGAAGAGCGGGCTCGAGGCCACGTTGCCGTTGTCGTAAACGCCCACGAAGTACGAGGCGACGCCGCCGCCGAGATCACCCCAGATGTTGGCGCCGTTGTTGCGGCCCGCGGGACCCTCGGCGGGCGCGCCGACGGCCCCGACGAAGAACCCTGGATAGTTCCACGGGATCATGAAGAACGGACCCGAGGAGTTGTCGCGGTCGACCATGACGAGCAGGTGGCCTGCCCAGACGTGGAACTCGTCCATGGGATCGAACGAGATGATGGCGTCCTCGATCGAGGCGGTGCCGCCGCCGGCCGCCGTGCCGTAGCCGGCGATGTTGGCGTTGACGTTCAGCGTGACGCTGAACTGCTTCGTGATCTTGCCGCCCGCGTGGAGCTCGACGTACGCGTTGTCGAGGTGCCAGTCATTCATCTTGCTGTGGTCCGTCGCGTTCTGGAAAATGCCGCTCACGCGCGTCCAGGCGCCGACGTCGATGGGCGGCAGGACGTCCGGCCTCGTGGCCGCCATCGCCTCGGTGTCGGTGGGCGGCTTCGCCTCGGTCTTCACGGCCGGCATCGGCACGGCGGGCGGCGGAGCGGGAGGCGGCGTCGCAGGATCGGCCATCGGCGCCGCCGCCGCGGGCGCCGGATCAGCGGGAGGCGGATCGGCGAGCGCCGGTACGGCCCAAAGTAGCGTCCCCAACGCCGCGCCCGCCGCCAGTCTCGAACATCGCGCTCCGACAGTCCCGTCTTTCATCTTTTTCCAGTCTCGTGATTGCTCCGGGCGCACCTCGGGCGTCGAAGCCGGGAAATACTTCGCCCGGCGGGCGCCCGAGAGGCGCCGTTACCGACGCCCCGTTGCAATCACGCTCTGACCGGGGCGCCGTAAACTTTCGTGTGACTTGGGCCTACCCTATCCGACCGTTGTAAACGGATGATTTCGGAGGTGACCGTCTTTCGTAACATGTGTGAACGAGGCGACCCGCGACGCGTTCAATTAACGATTCTCTCGCCTAAATGCGCGCCACCCGCCAAATGACGAAATCTCGCGCGCGCCAACGAGCGCGTGGGGCTCGCAGAGAAATCCGCTCGCGCGCGCGCCGTCCTCGAGCTCGACGCTGCCGATGCACAGCGGCGCCGGCACGCGCGCGACGAACTCGCCGAACGCCGCGGGCGGCAGCGCCCACACCTCGACCTCGAGCGCGACGCCTCCGTCGGAGGCGCGCACCATGCCGGGCTTCGCGGGCGTCGTGTTGGGCAGCGCGAACAGCTTGTAGGCCGCCGCCGTGCGACAGGCGCGGACCAGCGCGCCGCCGACGCTCGTCAGTTGGGGATTGAGCGGCTCGCCCGACAGGTGTGCGCCCACGACGGCGAGGCGCGGCCACGACGCGGGCGCCGACGTGAGGGGCGCGATGTCGGGCGGAGCCGCCGACGTCGCGCCGAGGCGCTCGTGCGTCGCGCGCTCGAAGCGATCGGCGAAGCCCGCGAGCCGCGCGTCGTGCCCCCACGCGCCGATGAAGGTGATCCCGCTGGGCAAGCCGTCGGCGCGAAAGCCGGCGGGCGCCGCCACGGCCGCGAGGTCGAGCAGGTTCACGAAGTTGACGTAGGTGCCGAGCGTCGCGTTGAGGCGGATCGGATCGGCCTCGACGGCCGCGAGGGAATAGATCGTCGGCGCCGTCGGCACGACGAGGCAGTCGACGGTCGCGAGGAGATCGTGCGCGCGCCGGCGGAGCCCCTGGCGTTTGCGCAGCGCCGCGAACACCTCGGCCGCATCACGACGGAGCGCGCCCGCGAGGATCTCGCGCACGGGCGGCAAGATCGCGCCCGGATCGCGCGCGAGCAGCTCGCCCGCCGCCTCGAGCCGCTCGGCGACGAAGGGTCCTTCATAAAGAAGCGCGGCGGTCTCGGCGAAGGGCGTGAAGTCGAGCGTGACGGGCGCGCCGCCGAGCGCGCGCAGGCGTTCGAGCGCGACGGCGAACGCGCGCGCCGCCTGCGCGTCGTCGCAGAAGGTCAGCCGATCGGGCACGCCGAAGCGAAACGTCGCGGGCGTGGGGCCGATGGCGCTCGACACCGTGTCCGCTTCTGGCCGCGAGTACGGATCCGCGGCGTCGAAGCCGCGCGCGTGCTCGGCGACGCGCGCGGCGTCCGCCGTCGTGAGCGCGAAGACCGACACGCAGTCGAGCGAGCGGCACGCGGGGACGACGCCGCGCGTGCTCAGCAAACCCGGGCTCGGCTTGACGCCCGCGAGGTTGTTGTACGCCGCGGGCACGCGCCCCGAGCCCGCCGTGTCGGTGCCGAGCGCGAAGCTCACGAGCCCCGTCGCGACGGCGACGGCCGAGCCCGAGCTCGAGCCGCCTGGGATCATGCGCGCGTCGAACGGATTGTGTGGCACACCGTAGGGTGACCGCACGCCGACGAGCCCCGTCGCGAACTGATCGAGGTTCGTCTTGCCGACGGGGATCGCGCCCTGCGCGACGAGGCGCGCGACGACGGCGGCGTCGACGGTCGGGGTGTACGCGAAGGCCGGACAGGCCGCCGTCGTCGGCAAGCCCGCGACGTCGATGTTGTCTTTGACGGCGAACGGAACGCCGTACAAAGGAAGCACCTCGCCCGCGCGCTTGCGCTCCTCGACGGCGCGCGCCGCCGCCAGCAGGCGCTCCCGCGGCGCGCGCGAGATCCAGACGGAGTCGCTCCCGCGGCGCTCGATGCGCGCGAGCACATCCTCGATCGTCGCCGTGGGCGTCGTCGCGCCGCGCGCGAGGCGTTCGGACAACGAGTGAAGGTCGAGGCTGGGCTCCGCTGCGTTCGCCATGCTGCGCGCAGCATGCCCGAACGATTTCGTCGCTCACAAGACGGATACGTCCAAGTTACGAAGAAACGCGCCGTACGAAAACTGTGAGAAACGTGGCGGCGCCTATAACGACCTACATGATCAAAACCCGCTCGTTTGTTTCCGCTCTGACAGCGTCCGTCGCAGGATTCTTGACCGTCGTCGGCTCCGCCACCGTCGCCTCCGCCGCGCCGCCGCTCACGGTCGGCTTCATCTACGTCGGTCCCAAGACCGATTACGGGTACAACCAGGCGCACGCGCAGGGCGCCGCCGTCATCGCGAAGCTCCCGGGCGTCAAGATCCGCGAGGAGGAGATGGTCCCCGAGACCGTCGCCGTGCAGAAGACCATGGAGAGCATGATCAACCTCGACGGCGCGAAGTTGATCTTCCCGACGTCGTTCGGCTACTTCGATCCGCACATCCTCAAGGAGGCGGTCAAGAACCCGGACGTCACGTTCCTGCACTGCGGGGGCCTGTACAACCCGGACAAGCACCCGAAGAACGTGGGCAGCTACTTCGGCTACATCGACGAGGCCGAGTACATCTCGGGCATCGTCGCTGGCCTCTCTACGAAGACCAACAAGCTGGGCTTCATCGCCGCGAAGCCGATTCCCCAGGTGCTGCGCAACATCAACTCGTACGAGCTCGGCGCGAAGTCGGTCAACCCGAAGGTCACGACGACCGTGATCTTCACGGGTGACTGGTCGATGCCCGTCAAGGAGGCCGAGGCCGCCAACAGCCTCATCGATCAGGGCGCGGACGTCCTCACGGCGCACGTCGACTCGCCCAAGGTCATCGTCGAGCTCGCCGAGCGCCGCGGCGTCTACGTGACCGGCTACCACGCCAATCAATCCGCGCTCGCGCCCAAGGGCTACCTCACGGGCGCCGAGTGGAACTGGGGCAAGGTCTACACGGACTACATCAACCTCATCCAGGCCGGCAAGCCGTTCCCGCACCTGCTGCGCGGCGGATTGAAGGAAGGTTTCGTCAAGGTCTCGCCCTACGGCAAGGCGGTCTCGGCGGACGCGAAGAAGGCGGCGGACAAGGCCAAGGCCAAGTTCATGGCGGGCTCGATGGTCGTCTACAAAGGACCGCTCAAGGACAACACGGGCGCGGTCGTCATCCCCGCGGGCGAAGAAGAGAAGCAGACCGACATCAAGCTCGAGAGCATGAACTATCTGGTCGAGGGCGTCGTCGGCAAGACTCACTGAGGCGGGAGAGCACATGAGCCTCGGCTCGCCTACGCCCATGGAAACTCCCCTCACGCCTCCGCTCGGGCCCACGCTGACCCGCGCGCCCGACGGCGGCGCGCCCAAGGCGCCGCCCGTCGCGGAGATCAACGAGCCGCTGTTGGGACAAATCGTCGGCGCGCTCGCGACGCCGACGATGGCGTGCCTCGCGGCGCTGCTGCTGTTCGGCCTGTTCGTCGCCATCACGGGGCGCGATCCGATCGCCGTCTACTACCAGATGTACCGCGGCTCGTTCGGGACGTGGTTCTCGTTCCAGAACACGCTGCTGCGCGCGGCGCCGCTCATGCTGACGGCGCTCGCGACCGCGCTGCCGCTGCGCCTCGGGCTCGTCGTGCTGGGCGGCGAGGGGTCGATGGTGATCGGCGGCCTCGCGGCGGCGGCGGGCGCGATGGCGGCGCACACGCAGGGACCGAACGGACTCAAGATCGTCATGCTGCTGTCGGGCGCGATCGTGGGCGGCCTGTGGATGTCGATGGCGGGCGCGCTGCGCGCCTACCGCGGCGTCAACGAGACCATCAGCACGCTGCTGCTCAACTACATCGCGATCGCGCTGCTCAACCACATCGTCGAGGGGCCGCTGCGCGATCCGGCCAGCCTCAACAAGCCGTCGACGCCGCCCATCGGCGACGACAACATGCTCGGCAACATCCCAGGGCTCGACTGTCACTGGGGCCTCGTCTGGGGCCTCGCGGCCTGCCTCGTCACGTGGATCCTCATGAACCGCACGACGTTCGGCTTCGCGGCGCGCATGGTGGGAGGCAACGTCCGCGCGGCGCTGCTCA
>DATAZS010000184.1:0-6681 GCA_036271915.1 Polyangia bacterium | reverse complement strand
TTCGTCGCCGGCCGTTTCAAAGCAGAATTCCGATTTCGGCGCGGCTCGATAATTTTGACGAAATCAGCTGGGCATCGTTTCAAAATCGGCCACGCACTTTGCTCGATTCGGTTCGGCTCGCGCAATACTCGCTGCGATGTCGAACCCCCACACCAACCCGCGGTTGGTGAATCCGACGGGCGAGAACGACGGGAAGGCCGCGGTGCTCATCCTCGCGGGTCACGCCCGGAGGCCGCTGCCCCTCGATCGCCCGCGCATCGCGACCGTCGTCGACGAGATGGAGCTCGGCCGCGATCGCGTGTGCGACTCCTGGTCGACCGACTTCGACGATCCGATGCTGTCGCGGCGTCACGCGCGCCTCGACCGCGCGCGCACGGGTGACTACTTTGTCACGGATCTCGGCAGCACGAACGGCACGTGGCTCGACGGGCGCGACCTGCCCGCGGGGAAGTCGGCCAAGCTCGAGCCCGGCGCCGTGCTCATGCTGGGCAGCCATGTCTTCGTGTTTCGTTTCCTCTCGCACGACGAGCTCGCCGCGATCCGCGAGGACTGGTCGTGCCCCTTCGGGCCCGTGCCCACGATGTCGGCCGGCCTCGCCGCCCTCACGCGCAAGCTGAGCCGCCTCGCACCTTCGAACGTCGACCTCCTGCTCTCGGGCGAGACGGGCGTCGGCAAGGAGGTGCACGCCGAGGCCATTCACCGCGCGAGTGGGCGCAAAGGGCCGTTCATCGCCATCAACTGCGCCGCGATCCCCGACACGCTCGTCGAGAGCGAGCTGTTCGGCTACGCGCGCGGCGCGCACTCGACCGCCGATCGCGGCAAGCCCGGGCTCATCGAGCAGGCCGAGGGCGGCACGCTGTTCCTCGACGAGATCGGCGACATGTCGCAGATCGCGCAGACGAAGCTGCTGCGCTTCCTGCAGAGCCGCGAGTTCCTCGCGCTCGGCACGACGCGCCAGCGCACGCTCGACGTGAGGGTCGTCGCGGCGACGAACCGGGTGCTCGGGCAAGACGCTGCCGATGTGAATACAGACGTCGGCCTGCGCCCCGATCTCGCGGCGCGCCTCGGGCCCGAGCCGATCGTGCTGCCGCCCCTGCGCGAGCGGCCCGAGGACGTCGGCTTGCTCGCGGCGTTCTTCGCGAAGACCGAGCTCGAGTTCGTGCCCGAGGCGTTCCAGGCGCTCTTCCTGCATTCGTGGAAGGGGAACGTGCGCGAGCTCGAGAAGGTGATCGCGCTCGCGCGCGTGCTCGCGGGAGAGGGCGCCGCCATCGCGCTGCCGCACCTGCCCATGCCGATGGCCGCGCGCGCGAAGACCGACGCCATGCCCACGAAGCCGCTCGCGCCGCGCAAGCGCCCCACGCGCGACGAGCTGCGCACGCTCCTCGCGCGCCACGGCGGCGACGTCGCGCAGCTCGCGCGCGAGATCGGCCGCCAGCGCACGCTCGTCTGGCGCTGGCTGCGCGAGAACGAGCTGCGCCCGGATGACTATCGATAGAGTGAGGCGCTAGTCCTTGAGCCACTCCGAGTGCACGAAGCCCTTCTCGGGCTTGTCGGTGCGCTCGTAGGTGTGCGCGCCGAAGGCGTCGCGCTGCGCTTGCGTGAGGTTCTGCGGCAGGCGCGCCGTGCGGTAGCTGTCGAAGTAGGCGAGGCTCGCCGAGAACGACGGGGTGGGAATGCCCAGCGTCTGCGCGACGCCGAGCGCCTTGCGCCAGTTCGGCTGCGCGTCGTGCATGCGCCCCTCGAAGTCCTCGTCGAGCAGCAGGTTCTTGAGCTCGGGCGCGCGCTCGTACGCCTTCATGATGTTGTCGAGCAGACGCGCGCGGATGATGCAGCCGCCCTTCCAGATGCGCGCCGTCTCCTTCATAGAGATGTTCCAGTTGTACTTGGCGCTGCCGGCCTGAATGAGCTGCATGCCCTGCGCGTACGAACAGATCTTCGACGCGAGGAGCGCGTCGTGGATCGCGGCGAGCATCTCCTGCTTCTGCGCCGCCGACGGCGCGGCGCCCGTGACGCCGCGGATCTTCTTGGCGGCGGCGACGCGCTGGTCCTTCATGCTCGAGAGCACGCGGCCGTCGATGGCGGCCGTGATCGTGGGGATCGGGATGCCGAGGTCGAGCGACAGCTCGGCCGTCCATTTGCCCGTGCCCTTCTGGCCGGCCTTGTCCTGCACGAGGTCGACGAGCGGCTTGCCCGTCTCCTGATCCTTGACGACGAGCACCTTCGCCGTGAGCTCGATGAGGAACGATGCGAGCGCGCCCTCGTTCCACTTCGCGAACACCTCGCCGATCTCGGGCGCCGACATGCCGAGCCCGCGCGACAGGAGGTCGTAGGCCTCGGCGATGAGCTGCATGTCGCCGTACTCGATGCCGTTGTGGACCATCTTCACGAAGTGTCCCGCGCCGTCGGGGCCGCAGTGGGTCACGCACGGCCCGCTTTCCGTCTTTGCGGCGATCGACTCGAGCACGGGCTTGAGGCGCTCCCAGGCCTCGTTCGTGCCGCCCGGCATGAGCGCGGGACCAAAGCGCGCGCCCTCTTCGCCACCCGAAACGCCCATGCCCACGAAGTTGATGCCGAGCTTCGCGAGATCGGCCTCGCGGCGGCGCGTCTCTTGGAAGTGCGTGTTGCCGCCGTCGATGACGATGTCGCCCTTCTCCAGCAGCGGCTTGAGCTGCTCGAGGACCGAGTCGACAGGCTTGCCCGCCATGATCATCATGAGCAGGCGGCGCGGCCGCTCGAGCGTGCCCACGAGCTCGGCGAGGGACTTCGTGCCCGTGAGCGTGCGGCCCTGGTTCTCAGCGATGAACTTGTCCGTCATCGGCTGCTCGAGGTTCCAGGCCGCGACGGAGAACTTGTGGTCGTTGATGTTGAGGGCCAGGTTGCGGCCCATGACGGCGAGACCGATCACGCCGAAGTCGGATTTTCCTTGGTTAGACATGCATGGCTCCTGAAGCGTTCTGGCCCTAAGCGATCTGCCAGGGTGGGTTGTGCGGCAGCAGTTTCATGAACTCGTCGATGAGGGAGGCCTCGTAAGCCCCCGCGTACGTGCGCGAGAAGAAGCGACCAATTCCCTCGTCGACGAAGCGCTCCCACGACTTCTCTTCGGAGCCCGGGTTGATCGGATAGAAGAGGGCGCCCACGTCGCGCGCGGCCTTGAGGTCGCCGGGCGCGTCGCCGATCATGAGGACCTGGTCAGCGCCGTACTTGCCCTTGGCCGCCAGCGTGAGGTGCTCGGTCTTGGAGCCCATCTCCTGGCCCGCGATCAGCGCGACGAACTTGTCGATGCCGTGCTCGGCCCACTCGCGCACGAGCGCCTCGGCGGGCGTCGCTGAAACAACGAGCACGTCGGCCTGCTCGTTGAGCTTCGGCAGCGCGAGGCGCAGCCCCGGAAACGGCGGCAGGTTGTGCACGGTCTCTTCGACGAACTTGTTGACGAGCTTCGACCATGTCATGAGCTTGTCCAGCTCGACCTTGGCGTCGCCCGTCGCGGCGCCGGCGACCTCCTTGAGGCGCGCGTTCGACAGGTTGTTGTCGCTCTTCACCCACGCGCGCGTCGCCACGAGGTCGGGCACCTTGACGCCCGCGAGCTTCACGCGCGGCATCTCCTTGAGGTGGTCGAGCACGAACAGGATGGCCTTGAACCGGTTGCAGCCGCGGTTCTGCGAGTAGAGGTTCACGAAGTCCCAGGACTCGTGGACCTGGCGCGACACGGCGGCCAGGCCGTACTCGCGCACGAGCGCGACGCTGAAGCAGTCGTTGTGCTTCACCTCCATCGAGTTGAAGGCGCACCCGTCGGAGTCGATGCCGACGAAGAACTTCTTGGTGGGCTGGAACTGCTTGAGCTTGTGCTGGGGATCTTCTGAGGCCATGCGGGGGAGTCTCCTTGCGAGCGAGCTAGGTTCCGCGAGGACCGCGTCCGGGTCAAGCCGTGCGCGCGTGCGCGCGATCATTGCGACGCTGCGCCGCTCAAGGTAGGAGGGGGCGATGAGAGCCACGGTCGTCGCGCGTCTCGCCGGTCTTCTTTCTACGCTGGCCCTCGGCTGCGCGACGGCGCCCAACGTGAAGACGGAGCGCGGCCCCGAAGGCGTCTACCACCTCACGTGCCGGACGACGCTGCAGGTCTGCCTGAATCAGGCCGAGAGCCTTTGCCGCCTCGAGCGCTACGTCGTGCTGCGCGCTACCGACCTGCACGGCTACGCCGGCGATTCGACCCAGCCGACGGAGACGCGGCAGAGCGAGGCGTTCGTGCGCTGCGGCGCCCGCGGCACGTGGGGTGAGGAGAACAAGGCCCTCCTGGCGTCGCCGCTCGACGCGAGGCCGAGCGCGACGCCCGCTGCCACGCTCGTCGCGGCGCCGGCTCGGCTCTGCGCGCCCGGCGTGTCGCAGGCGTGTGTCGGCGCGGCCGGCTGCAAGGGCGGCCAAGCGTGCGCCGCCGACGGCAACGCCTTCGGTCCCTGCGACTGCGGTCCCGCGCCCGCGCCGTAGCGGGAAAACGGTCGCCATGTGACACTGCGCGCATGCCGTGGTCAGCTCCGCGCAGCCTCGGTCGACTGGCGGGCGCGAGTCTGATCCTCGCGCTCGGGGCGTGTGGCGGCGGTGGTCACGGCACGAGCGGCACGAGCGGCACGAGCGGCGCCGACGCGAGCGCCATCGGCGGTGCGGGCGGCTCCGCGGGAGCGGTCTCCGGCTCGGCCGGTGGCGGCGGGATGTCGGGGACCTCGGGTGGTGGCGCCGGGATGAGCGTCCTCGACGCCGGCGCGCCGGATGCTCTGGACGCGCCATCAGACGGCGCGCGCGAGGCGGCGCCCGCGAGAACCAACGAGACCGTTAAGACGACGTTCGTGAACTACGAGGTGGGCGGCATGTGGCCGTACCTCATCGCTGGCACGGCCGCCAAGCCGATCAAGCAGACCTCCGGCGCGCTCACCTACAAGATGGTGCAAGTGCAGGGCGACTTTCTCGCCGAGAGCTGCTCGATCGCCGACTACAACCACGACGGCATCCCCGATCTGTCGTCGGGGCGCCGCTGGTACGAAGGCCCTGACTTCACGAAGGTGCACATTTATCGCGGCGGGCACGACGCCTTGCCGCGCGCCGGCGCCGCCAACGAGCTCATCGACGGCGCGTCGGATGATCAGGCGGACTATCCGTTCGACCTCGACGGCGATGGCTGGCCCGACATCATCGACATCTCTAACAATGAAGGGAACGAGACGGTTTCGCTCGAGCCGAGGCCGCAGCCGCACTCGACGGGTTACTGGTACCAGAACCCCGGCAGCCCCGCGAACGCCGCCGATACGAACTGGACGTCGCACCTCATCAGCGCCGATTTGAGCATGAACCAGCACGGCCTCGTCGACGTCGACGGCGACGGGAGACCGGAGATCCTCGGCGCGTGCAGGAACTGCGTCCCGACGCAGACGAAGGGTTACTACCGAGCCGATGCGGCCGATCCGACGGCGGCCTGGACGTACCAGGCCATCACGCCAAAGGACCTGTACCCGTTCCCGTTCGGCGCGTTGGACAGCGGGTTGGGAATTCTCAACGGGCTCGGCATGGGCGACGTCAACGGCGACGGACGGCCCGATCTCCTCGAGCGCGGCGGCGTCTGGCTTCAACGGGCTGACGGCTCGTTCCCGGGCGGCGCGACGACCTCGAGCATCGCCTCGTGCACGTCGGATCCGCTGTCCTGCGGGTGGGTCCAAGCTCAGTTCCGCCTGGGGCCGTCGGGCGGCAACTCGGATGGCCAGCAAGGTGGCTCGCACATGTTCGCCTACGACGTCGACGGCGACGGCCTGACGGACGTCATCAGCGTCGACAATTTCCAGGGCTACGGTTTGTCGTGGTACCAGCAGCGGCCGTCGTGCGTGGGCGCGGGCCATTTGGACGCCGACGCGGACGCGGGCGCGGACGGCGGAGCCCCCTCGAGCTGCTTCGTCAAACATCAGATCATCGACACGGAGAGCTACGCCGATCTCGCGATGTACGGCGTGGGATTCTCGGAGATGCGCGCCGTGCAGCTCGTCGACATGGACGGAGATGGCCTCGCCGACATCGTCACGGGCAAGGGCTGGAGGTCGGCGCCTTTCGTCCAGAGCTACGCCGACGCGGACGGCGCGCCCGTGCTCTACGTCTTCAAGCTCGTGCGCGACGCCAACCCCGCGAGCGCGGGCAAGGCGCACTTCGAGCCGCACCTCGTGAGCCCCGCGGTGCCCATGCACGGGAGCACGACGGGCGCCTCGGGCATCGGCGCGCAGATCGCGATCGGCCAGATCAACCCGCAGACCGACGGCATCATGGACCTCTGCATCGCCTCGAAGCTGGGGCTGTTCGTCTATTTCGGCCAATAGGCGCGCGACGACTTGACGTCTCCCGCGAAGGGCGGGAAATCTAGGCGGCTCAAACGCGCCCCCCATGAAGATCGTCGACGCCAAGATCATCGTCTGCAGTCCCGGCCGCAACTTCGTGACGCTCAAGATCACGACCGAGGACGGCATCACCGGCCTCGGCGACGCGACGCTCAACGGGCGCGAGCTCGCCGTCGTCGCGTACCTCGAGGAGCACGTCATCCCGCTGCTCATCGGGCGCGACGCGCGCCGCATCGAGGACACGTGGCAGTTCCTGTACAAGGGCGCGTACTGGCGGCGCGGTCCCGTGACGATGACCGCCATCAGCGCCGTCGAC
>DATAZS010000183.1:0-8608 GCA_036271915.1 Polyangia bacterium | reverse complement strand
CGCGCGCGTCGCGAGGCGGCTGCCGCGAGCACGATGGCCGCCGCGAGGGACATGCGCGCGACGCGCCCCCGGAATCGTCGCATGCCCGCAGGCTACGCGCGGCGACGCGACCCGATGCGACGGCTTCACGACATCCACGTGAAGAGAATTTCAACGCCCGATCACCTAGGGTCACCGCGGCCGCCGCACGAAGCGGCCTGCACACGGCGCGATAGTATCGCGTGATGCTATCGATTCATTGGAGCCGACAACCGAGCTAACGCAACACCGCGACCCGATCCCCGAAGATCTGCTCGATGCGCGCCAGCAGATCATCCGACGCGGCGACGTTGTACTCGTCGCTCAGGTCCAGCGTCGTGACGCTGCGCTTGGGGATCTCGATGCGCAGCGTCGTGCGGCACGTGCCCGCGTGCGCGCGCAGCAGCTTCTCGAGCAGCTGAAGTTGCTCGCCCTTCACGGTGTCGGCGTTCAACCGGATGTCGAGCATGCTGCTCTTCTCCGATCTGATCCGTGACAGCAGCTTGGCGTCCATGAAGCGCAGCCGCTCGCGCACGGCCTCGCCCTCGCCGAACGGCGCGTCCACGGTGCCCGTCACCAGCAGCGGCTCGTCGCCCGACAGCACCTCGCGGTAGTCGTCGACCTTCTTCGAGTTGACGATGTACTCGACCTGGCCCGTGTGATCTTCGAGCGTCATGAAGGCGTACTTGCCCGTGCCGTTCTTCATGGGCCGCTCTTGGTAGCTCGTGACGACGCCCGCGAGGATGACCTCGGCGCGCTCGCCCTTCTCGAAGCAGTTGCGCGCGAACGCCGTCGTGAAGCGCTTGATCTCGCTCGCGAAGCGATCGAGCGGATGGCCGCTGATGTAGAAGCCCAGCGACTCCTTCTCGTACGCGAGCAGCTCCTTGGGCATCCACTCGTCGCTGTCGGGGTACTTGTCCTCGAAGAGGCCGTGCCCGTTGCCGTTGCTGGCCTTCTTGTCCCCGCCGCCGCCGAACAGCGACAGCAGCGACGTCTGGCCGCTCTCGCGCTCGCGTTGCGCCTCGGCCGCGCGCTCGCTCGCCATGTCGATCGCGCAGAACACGCGCGCGCGCGTCACGCCGTTCTTCTGCGCAAAGCCGTCGAACGCGCCCGCCTTGCACAGCGCCTCGAGCACCTTGCGGTTCACCTTGCGGCCGTCGACGCGCTTGCAGAAGTCGAAGATGGAAAGGAACGGCCCGCCGTCGTCGCGCGCGATCTTGACGATGTCGACCGCGCCCTCGCCCACGCCCTTGACGGCGCCTAGGCCGAAGCGGATGACCTTCTTCGGCTTGCCCTTGTCCTTGCCCTTCTCGATGAGGTCGTCGAGCGACTCTACGACGCTGAAGTCCTTGTCGGACTCGTTGACGTCGGGGCGGAGCACGGGGATGGCCGCCGACTTCGCCTCGGAGATGAACTTCACGACGGCGTCGGTGTCGTCCTTGTCGCACGTGAGGAGCGCCGCGTAGAACTCGACGGGGAAGTAGCGCTTCAGGTACGCCGTCTGGTACGTCAGCAGGCCGTACGCCGCCGAGTGCGAGCGGTTGAAGCCGTAGCCCGCGAACTTCTCCATGAGATCGAAGACGCGCTCGGCGACCTTGTCGTCGACCTTCTGGACGTTGACCTTGGCGCCCTCGAGGAAGCCGGCCTTCTCCTTGGCCATGACCTCGGCCTTCTTCTTGCCCATGGCGCGGCGAAGAAGGTCCGCCTTGCCCAACGAGTAGCCGGCGAGCGCCGAGGAGATCTGCATGACCTGCTCTTGGTAGACGATGACGCCGTAAGTGTCCTTGAGGATGGGCTCGAGCAGCGGGTGGTCGTACTCGACCTTCTTGCGGCCGTGCTTGCGCTCGATGAAGTCGTCGACCATGCCGCCCTCGAGCGGGCCCGGGCGATAGAGCGCGCCCGCGGCGACGATGTCCTCGAAGCAGTCGGGCTTGAGCTTCTTGAGGAGCTCGCGGAAGCCGCTCGATTCCAGCTGGAACACCCCCGTGACGTCGGCCGCCGAGATCATCTTGTAGACGCTCGTGTCATCGAGCGGGATGAGCGAGAGGTCGAGCTCCTCCTGACCGAGCCCAACCTTCTCCTTGTTGACGATGTCGAGGCAGGTCTGGATGACCGTGAGCGTCTTGAGGCCGAGGAAGTCGAATTTGACGAGGCCGGCCTTCTCGACCATGTCCTTGTCGTATTGCGTGACGATGCCGTCGTCGTCGCCCGCGGGACGAAAACACGGCACGTACTCCCACAAGGGCTTGTCGCCGATGACGACGCCCGCGGCGTGCTTGCCCGCGTGACGGTTCAGGCCCTCGAGCCCCTTCGCGACGTCGAGCAGCTCGCGATACAGCGGATTTTCGTCGTAGAGCGCCTTGAGCCGCGGCTCCTTCTCGATGGCCTCTGCGATAGGCGGGCTCTTGCCCTGCACGGGCTCGGGCACGAACTTCGCGACCTTGTCGGCGTCGGCGAACGGGATCGCCATGGCGCGCCCGATGTCGCGCACGCCCGAGCGCGCCTTGATCTGGTGCATCGTCACGATCTGGCCGACGTTGTTCTTGCCGTACTTCTCGGTGACGTACTTGATGACCTCGTCGCGCCGGTTCATGCAGAAGTCGACGTCGAAGTCCGGCATCGAGACGCGCTCGGGATTGAGGAAGCGCTCGAACAGCAGCTTGTTGTCGATCGGATCGATGTCCGTGATGCGCAGGCTGTACGCGACGAGCGAGCCCGCGCCCGAGCCGCGGCCCGGGCCCACGGGGATGCGGTGATCCTTCGCGTAGCGGATGAAGTCCCACACGATGAGGAAGTAGCCCGAGAAGTTCATCTTCGTGATGACGCCGAGCTCGAGCTCGAGGCGCGCGCGGTACACGTCTTCGTTGATGCGCTGGCTGCGGCGGTTGGCCTCCTCGAAGCGCTTCTTGAGGCCCTCCTCAGCGACGGCCAGCAGGTAGCTCTCGGCCGTCATGCCGTCGGGCACCTGGAACTTCGGCAGGAACGTCTCGCCCAGCTTGAAGTCGACCTTGCACAGCTCGCCGATGCGCGCGGCGTTCTCCATCGCCTCGGGGATGTGCTTGAAGTACGCGTCCATCTCGGCCGGCGTCTTCACGAAGAACGCCTCGTTGCGGTGGTGCAGCCGCTTCTCGTCGTGGATCGTCTTCTTCTGCTGCACGCACATGAGGATCTCGTGCGCGCGCGCGTCGGTCTGGTTCAGGTAGTGGCAGTCGTTCGTCGCGACGAGGCCGATGCCCGTCTTCTTCGCCAGCTCTTGCAGGTGGCCGTTGACGGTCTCTTGCTCCTCGAGCCCGTTGGGCTGCACCTCGAGGAAGAAATTGTCCTTGCCGAAGATGTCGGCGAACTCGCGCGCGACGCCCTCGGCGGCCTCGGGCCCGCGGCGCATGATCGTCTGCGCGATCTCGCCGCCGAGGCACGCCGACAGACCGATGAGCCCCTCGCTGTGCTCGCGCAGGAGCTTCTTGTCGATGCGCGGGTTGTAATAGAAGCCCTCGAGGTACCCCATCGAGTTCAGGTACGACAGGTTCTTCCACCCCACGTTGTCCTTCGCGAGGAGGATCATGTGGTTCGACTTGCGCTCGGTCTTGTCGAGGCGGTCGGGCGCGATGTACGTCTCGCAGCCGAAGATGGGCTTCACGCCGTGGGCCTTGGCCCGCTGGTAGAAGTCGAGCGCGCCGAACAAATTGCCGTGGTCGGTGATCGCGACGGACTTCATGCCGCGCTCGAGCACCTTCGGGAAGAGCTGGTCGAGGCGGATCGCGCCGTCGAGCAGGCTGTACTGCGTGTGCAAATGAAGGTGCGAGAACTCCGCCATGCGCGCGTCCGGCCCGGTTATACCTCCCGGCGCTGTGGAAGGACGCAGAACCTCGGAACTGGGCGCGATGCCTGGGGAGCCGCCCGATTGTCCACAAACAATCCACAAGTGGCGGCGCGCGAAATCATCACGAAAAGCCAGGTAGAATGACGCCGCTCATGCGTCGCCTCGCCGTCCTGTGGATCCTCGCGCTCGCCGCGTGCGGCGGCGCGGAGTCTCCCGGACCGGCCCCGACGACACCACGAACGATCGTCGCGTCGCCGCAGACGGTCTGGGTGCAGCCGGGCGCGACGGGCACGCTGACGTTCAAGGTCACGGGACCGACGGGCGCGCCGCTGCCGGGCGCGCTCGTGACGTTCACGATCGTCGACAACCCGACGGCGGGCAGCGGCGCGCAGGGCGCGACGCTCGTGACGACGAGCGCGACGACGGACGCTAACGGCGCGTGCGCGGCGCGGATCACGGCCGGCCTCTTCACCATTTTCCGCGTGCGCGCGACGACCGCGGGACAGACGGGAGAGGTCGTCGTCGTCGTCGCGGCTGGAGTGGTCGGGACCGTCGACGTCGCGCCGTTCTTCTCGACACCGAGCGCCGCCGCGACCGTCGCGCGATCCGTCGAGGTGCTGTTCTTCGACAACGACGCGTGCCGCTCGCTCTCGCTGCGCGCGCCGCCTCAGTCCCCGCGTGGCGTGCTGTCAGTGAGCGCCGCGGGCGGCGTCGCGCGCTACCCGGCCGTGAGCACGTCGACGCCGAACGCCGTGCTGGCCCGCGCGCTCGACGGCAACGGCGTCGCGCGGGCGATCGGGTGCATCGATCTGCCCGGGGCGTCCCTCGTCCCGGGCGGCGTCGTGCAGGCGCCGCTGCCGCTCGTCGACAGTGGCCCCGATCCCACGGGCTCCTACGCCGCGACGACGGCCCTCACGATCGCGCCGCCTCTCGCGGCGGCGGCGACGATCGCGGCGACGTGGCGCGATCTCACGGACTGCCCGCTCGATCCCGCGCAGCTGTGGCTGGACGGCACGATCGACGCGCTCGGGCCCGGCGCGCTCGGCGACGCGCTCGGCGCGCTGCGCGGCGCGCCCGTCGCGGGGGCCGACGGCGCGCCCACGGCCTGCCGAAGCGCGAAGACGTCGGGCGACAACCAAACGAGTGTCGAGAGCCTCGACGCGATCGTCGCGGGAATGTTCGGCAGTCCCGTGCCGGCTGCGTTCATTCAACTCGCGGCGGCGGCCGAGGACGCGCCACACCTGTTCGACGAGCTGCGGCTCCACTCGACGCTCGACGTCGCGCAGCGCGCGGGCGGGACGCTCGCCGATCTCACCGTCGCGCACACGCTGACGAGCGTGACGTTCGTGCTGCCGAACGTCGCGACGACTGACGTGCCTCTGCAGCCGCTCGGGCTGCCGACGTTGAGCGTGACGACGACGGCGACGTCCGCGGCCGGGACGCTCACGATCGCGCAGCACGGCTTCACGGCGCGCCTCGGCACGGCGGCGCGCTCGGCCTTCGGCACGCTCAGCCTCGGGAGCCGCGGCCTTCCCACCGACGCTTATGCGCTCGTGTCGACCCTCGCCGCGCTCGCGCACACCTCCGACGGCGCGCTCGTGGGGTGCGAGGCCCTCGACGAGGTGTTGTGCCCGCGCGCGGGGCACGCCGCAGGCTGCGCGATCGCCGCCTGCGCGGCGGGGCTCGCGGCGCTCGCGCAGCGCCTCGACACGTCCTTCGAGGCCGCCGACGGCGCCGATCTCGATCTTTATCTCGCGGGCACCGCGCCGCTCATCGACACGCACGACGACGGGCTCGCGGGGCGCTTCGGCGATCTGCAGGTCAGCGCGCAGGCGGGCAGCTGGTCCGTCGATCTGCGCCCGATCGCGGGCCGCCGCACGCTGGGGGCCGCGTGGGAAGCCATCCGAGAGAGCAACTAGCGCGCGGCGCGTAGGGCGGCCGCGCGGGTGCGCGCCTTCGCGGCGAGATCCGCCGCGCCCGCGCGCGCGGCGACGTCGTCCCAGGCCGCGGCCGCCGCCGTCGCGTGGCCGCCACCCTCGAGCGCGAGCGCGCGGTTCACGCGCGTCGTCGGATCGTCGTCGCCGAGCGCGAGCGCGCGCTCGAGTAGCGCGCGCGCCGCATCGTCGTGGTGCGCGCCCAGCTCGACCGCGCCCATCCACGCGGCGAGGCGCGCCTCGTCGACGCGCGCGAGGCAGCCGGTGGGCGCCGCGAGCGCGCGCTCGTAGGCCGCGCGCGCGCGCGCCGACGCCGCGCCGTCGAGCTCGACGTAGAGCTCACCGAGGCGGCGCTGCCACTCACAGTCAGCGACGGGCGAGACCGCGGGCCGCTCGAGCAGCGGCACCGTCGTGGCGCCGGCCTCGACCGTGAAGCTGAACGTCGCCGGGATCTCGCGCGCCGCGATGAGCGCGCGGTGCTGCGGCGTGCGGCGCACGAACACGCGCGCGTCGTGCGCGCGGTACACGAGCGCCCAGCTGCCGGGATCCCACCAGGCGACGCGCCGGTTGAGTCCGGCGTAGGCGAGCAGCGCGCTGTCGACGCCGTAGGCGCGCATGATCGAATCCCACTGCGCGCGCGTGAGATCGTCGCGGCCCAGCAACGCGTGCATGACGGGCGGATACGCCGGCAGGCGCGGGTCGACGAACACGCGGTGGCGCGGATACCCCTCGAACAGCAGGTACGACCCGATCTCGAAGTCGTTGTACATGCGGTCGCGCAGGTCGTTGTCGTCGACGAAACGAAGCGCGTCGAGCGGCAGCGCGCGCTCGTCGAGGCCGATCTCGACGGGCGGACGCCCCGCGCGCGCCGCGACGACGGCGGGAGCGACCGCCGCCACGAACAGCCCCGCCGCGACGGCGAGCGCGGCGACGCGCGCGCGGGCGGCCGGCACGAGGCGTTCGAGGCCCACGGCGAGCACGGGCGCCGCGAGCAGCGCGAAGTCGGCGCCGAACCGAACCGAGCGCAGCGCGAGCGCGCCGAGCGCGAGGACGGGCAGCAGCAGACGCAACCGCACGGGCCGCGTCGCGAGCGCCGCGACGGCGACGGCCGCGCCATAGATGAAGAGCGGCGCGTCCGAGATCCACGTCGCCCCGCGAAACTCATCGACGGAATGCAGCGCGGGCAGCGCGAGGTGAAGGCGAAGATAGGTCACGAGCCCGAGGCCCACGGGCGTCGCGAGTGTCGCCGCGGCGGCGAGCGGCGTCACGAACGCGAGGCGCGACGCGCCCGGATCGCGGTCGAGCCGCGCGCCCACGGCGGCGAGCGCGAGCAGCACGGGCGCCACGAACACGCCCGCGTGCAGGTTGGCCCACAGCACGATCGCGGCGAGCGCCGCGAGCACGACGCGCCGACGAGGCGACGCGTCCCGCCCCGTGAGCGCGTCGATGACGGCCAGCACGACGACGACGCCCGCGAGCGAAAAGATGTGCGGCCGCTCGACGAAGCGGTCGCGCGCCACGAACGCCGCCGCGCCGAGCGCGAGGGCCGACGCCGCCGCGCCCGCGCCGCGCCGCCGACACAAGGCGAACGCCGCCACGAACGTCGCGACGAGCACGGCGGTCTTCGCGAGCACGAGCGCGCCGAACCCGCCGCGCGCGAACAGCGCCGCGGCGCCGACCTCGAACAGCCAGGACGTGTCGAGGTCCGCGTGCGTCGGGTACGTGAACGAATAGAGGTTGATGCCCGGCAGCGCGTGGCGCGCGAGGATGTCGCGTCCGGCCTGGATGCGGAAGAAGAGATCCGACTCCGCCATGGGCGCGAGCGCGAGCGCGGCCACGAAGAGGCCGAGGGCGACGGCGGGCGCGGCGCGCAAGATGCGATCGCCGCCCGTCATCGACATTGTCGTCAAAAGACGGTGACGATGGCCGCGTAGAGCTCGGTGCTGTTGCCCACGGGAACGTCCGCGCCGTTGATCGTGATGCGCGGCGTGTAGAAGCCCTCCATGTGGCGCACGGCCAGGCGCAGGCGCAGCTCGCTCGTTTGGCCCGCGGGTCCGAGCGGGATGTCGAGGCGCGCGCCGAGGTGCAGGCCGTAGCGGCTGCCCGCGCGCACGGTCGTGCCGTCGCGCTCGAGCGCGAGCCCGAGCTCGACGCCCGCGCCGCGCAGCAAGCGCGCGCCGTAAGCGCCATTGTCGGCGGCGATCATCCACGCCGCGGGGCGGACGACGCCGATCGCGGCGAGCGCGAGGCGATCGATGGGCGTCGCCGGCCCCGCGAAGCGACCGGACGCCTCGCTCGCGAACGCCGCGAGCTCGGCGCCCACGCGCCAGTCGGCGCCCACGCCGCCCGTCGCGAAGAACGCGGGGACCGTCTCCGTGTTGCCCACGTAGCCCGTGCGATCGATCGACGTGCCCATCCCGATCGCGGCGATGAGCCGCGGCCGCCCCGCGTCCTGCGCCTGCGCCTGCGCCGCCACCATCGAGAGCATTGCGAGCAGCACCACCCGAGCGACGCGCGGCTTCGCCGCGCGGAGTGAGCGTCGGGGGCGCGGGACCCGCTCAGGGTCCCGAACGAGATCATCCAACACGACGTCCTTGTAACACGCGGCGCTGCGTTCGAGTATGGTCGGGCCCCCCCCAAGGAGGTCAGCGTGGCTGAAATGGATTCTCCCGCCGCCGAGGCAGCGCCGCTCCCCGACAAGGGCGTCGCGGACCTCCTCAAAGAGGCGTACGACCTGTACCGCAAGAACGTGCGCGCGCTGCTGCTGACCTGCGCCGTGCTCTTCGTCCCCGCGTCCCTCCTGCAGTCGTGCGTCGTCTCGACGATCCTCGGTCCC
>DATAZS010000182.1:0-2711 GCA_036271915.1 Polyangia bacterium | reverse complement strand
GATAGGCAACCGGGCCGAGGCCGAAGACCTGGCCCAGGAGGTCTTCGTCACCGTGTTCAAGACGGTCGACACGTTCCGCGGCGAATCGAAGTTCTCGACGTGGCTGCTGCGCATCGCCGCGAACCAGAGCAAGAACCGCATCAAGTACCTCGCGCGGCGCGCGACGGATCCCGAGGGGCTCGACGACGACGCGGGCGCGAGCGCGGCGTCGGCGCACATCGCGCCGCTCACGGGACAGATCGACGGGCCTGACGTCATCATGGAGGCGGCCGAGCTCGACGTGCTCATGCAGAAGGCCATCGCGGGGCTCGACGAGGAGCAGCGTTTGCTCGTCATCCTGCGCGACGTCGAGGAGATGTCGTACGAGGAGATCGGCGAGGTCACGGCGCTGCCCGAGGGCACGATCAAATCGCGCTTGCACCGCGCGCGAATGGCCATCAAAGAGTGGTTGGACAAGCACACGCGCTGACGGCGGAACCTCATGGACCACGCGCAGGCATCCGACATGTTCTCCGACTTCGTCGACGGCACGCTCGCCGAGCGCGATCGCGTCGCGCTCGCGCAGCACCTCGCGGCGTGCATCCAGTGCCGCACGGAGCTCGAGTCCTTCCGGCGCGCCGTGGGCTCGCTCGGCAAGCTGAAGCAGCCGGCGCCGCCGCGCTTCCTGCCCAACATCCAGAAGCAAATCTTCCAGCGCTCGCGCGGACGGTTCTTCAGCCGGCGCTGGAAGCTTTTCGGCAAGATCCCGTTCGAGTGGGTCTCGCTCGCGACGATCATCGTGATGCTCATCTATTACATCGCGCTCCAGCACGGCACGCCGGGTGGCGTGAAGCCGGCGCCTTGAGTCAGTGCGCGCTGGGGGCGGCGTTCGCGGGGGGGCGGCGCGTGAGCAGCAACAGCGGGATCATGAGCAGCGTCATGATGGCGAGCACGCGGATGACGTCGAGGTAGGCGAGCGCCGCGGCCTGCGCCTGCACCTGTCGGTAGACGATCGCGAAGGCGCGGCGCGCGGCCTCGCTGGACTGCAACCCGAAGCGCGTGAGGCCGTGCGCGAGATTGTCGCGCGCGGCGCCGAAGCCCGCGTCGAACGCCGTCGCGTGCGCGACGAGGCGCGACTGGTGGAACTGCGAGCGGCGCGCGACGAGCGTCGTCACGAACGCGATGCCGATGTCGCCGCCCATGTTGCGCGCGAGGTTGACGATGCCCGATACCGAGTTGCTCTTCTCGGGTGGTACGCCCACGAACACGAGGTTGTTGATGGGAACGAACAGGAAGGCGAGGCCCACCGATTGAAAGGCGCGCAACGAGACGGCCGTGCGGAAGTCCATGCCGGGATAGAGGTGCGTGCCCATGTAGAACATCGAGAGCGACAGCACGGTGAAGCCGAAGCCGATGAGCCAGCGCGCGTCGACGCGCGAGACGAGCTGCCCGACGATCGGGAGGAACGCGATGACGACGAAGCCGCCGGGCGACAGCGCCATGCCGGCCTGCTGCGCGCTGTAGCCCATGAGCACCTGCAGGTACTGGGGCAACAGCACGGTCGTGCCGTAGAGCGTGAGGCCGAGCGTCAGCATGAGGACGTTCGCCGTCGCGAAGTTGCGGTTCCTGAACAGGCTCACGTCGACGACGGGGTTCTTCTGCTTGCGCTCCCACAGCACGAACGACACGAGCGCCACGGCGGCCGTGAGCGCGGCGCCCGTGATGAACGCCGAGTCGAACCAGTTGTCCTCTTGCCCTTTGTCGAGCACGAGCTCGAGCGCGGCGAGCCCGAGCGCGATGAGGCCGAAGCCCACGAAGTCGATGGGGGCGCGCCCCGCGCGGCGCGCGTGCGGCGGGTCGGTCACGACGCGCGCCGTGAGCAGCAGCGACGTGATGCCGACGGGCACGTTGATGAGGAACACCCAGCGCCACGAATAGTGATCGGTGATGAAGCCGCCCAGCGTGGGGCCGATCGCGGGCGCGAGCACGACGGCCATGCCGTAGATCGCGAACGCCATGCCGCGCTTCTTGGGCGGGAACGTGTCGGCGAGGATCGACTGCTCGCTGGGCGCGAGGCCGCCGCCGCCGATGCCTTGCAGGATGCGACACGCGACGAGCACGCCGAGGGACGGCGCGAGGCCGCACAGGAGTGAGCTGCCCGTGAACAGCGCGACGGAGATCATGTAGAAGCGCTTGCGGCCGATGCGATTCGCGAACCAACCGCTGAGCGGCAGGATGACGGCGTTCGACACGAGGTACGACGTCAGCACCCAGGTGCTCTCGTCCTGCGTCGCCGAGAGGTTGCCCGCGATGTGCGGCAGCGACACGTTGGCGATGCTCGTGTCGAGCACCTCCATGAACGTCGCGAGCGTGACGACGAGCGCGATCGTCCAGGGGTTGTGGCCGCCCGTCCAGCCCTCGGCGGGCGGCGTTTGTTTCCCGGCGTCGCCGCCGGCCGCGCTCACGGCGTCACCCGCACCTTGGGCTCGACCGACATGCCGGGGCGCAGGAGCTCGAGGCCGGCTTGCCCGGGATCGAGGCGCACGCGCACGGGGATGCGCTGCACGACCTTGACGTAGTTGCCCGTCGCGTTCTCGGGTGGCAGCACGCTCACGCGCGCGCCCGTCGCGCCGCCCAGGCTCTCGACGGCGCCCGTGAAGGTGCGATCGAGCGCGTCGACGTGCGCCGTCACGCGCTGACCCGCGCGCATGCGGCGCAGCTGCGTCTCGCGG
>DATAZS010000181.1:0-3150 GCA_036271915.1 Polyangia bacterium | reverse complement strand
ACCCTACACGACGGCGTGTTTCGGGTGTGTCATAGTCGGGCCCCAACATGGCAAGAATGGTGAATTGCGCGAAGCTCCATCAGGAGCTGCCCGGCATGGTCTACAAGCCCTTCAACAACGACCTGGGTCAGCGCATCTACGACAACGTGTCGCAGGACGCGTGGAAGCAGTGGATCGAGGCGTCGAAGATGATCGTCAACGAGTACCGCCTCGATCTGACGTCGCCGCAGGGCCAGAAGCTGCTCATGGAGCAGGCCGAGAAGTTCTTCTTCGGCGACGGCGCGACCGACAAGCCCGCCGACTACGTGCCGCCCGAAGCCAAATAGACGCGACCGTGACGCCGAAGCAGCGGTGCGGCTGGGCGGGCGAGGACCCGCTCATGATCGCCTACCACGACGACGAGTGGGGGCGGCCCGTGCACGACGACCGCGTGCTGTTCGAGTTCCTCACGCTCGAGGGCGCGCAGGCGGGGCTGTCGTGGTCGACGATCCTCAAGAAGCGCGAGAGCTACCGGCGCGCCTTCGCGCGCTTCGACGTCAAGAAGGTCGCGAAGTTCGGCGCGGCGGATGTGGCGCGGCTCATGGCCGACGCGGGCATCGTGCGGAACCGGCTGAAGATCGCGTCGACGATCGAGAACGCGCAGCACGTGCTCGAGGTCGCGAAGGAATTCGGGTCGTTCGACGCTTACGTATGGAAGTTCGTGGGCGGTGAGCCCCTCGATGGCCGTCGCAAGACGATGGCCGACGTCCCCGCGACGTCACCCGAGTCGGACGCGCTGTCGAAGGACCTGAAGAAGCGCGGGTTCCGCTTCGTGGGCAGCACGATCATGTACGCGTTCATGCAGGCCGTCGGGATGGTCGGCGACCACGTCGACGGGTGCCTCGCGCGGCGATAGGCTCGCGCCATGGTCGAGATCGTCCGCGAGCCGGGTCCGAGCGCGCTCCCGCGCGGCGCGACGATCGGGCGGTACACGATCCTCGCGCCCATCGGCGTGGGGGGCGTCGGTGAGGTTTTCGCGGCGTACGATCCCGAGCTCGATCGCAAGGTCGCGCTCAAGCTCTTGCGTGCGCACGGAGACGCGAACGACGTGCGCGCGCAGGCGCGCCTGCTGCGCGAGGCAAAGGCCATGGCGCGCCTCGCGCACCCGAACGTCGTCGCCGTGCACGACGCGGGTGCGTTCGGCGCGCGCGTGTTCGTCGCCATGGAGTTCGTCGACGGCCTCTCGCTCAAGGATTGGCTCGTCGCCGGGCCGCGAACGCGCACCGAGATCCTGAGCGTCTTCACGGCGGCGGCGCGCGGCCTGGCCGCGGCCCACGCGGCCGGGCTCGTCCACCGCGACTTCAAGCCGGGCAACGTCATGATCGGGCTCGACGGCGCCGTGCGCGTCATGGACTTCGGCCTGGCGCGAGAGATGGGCGACGGCAACGCTGGCCCGACTTCGGCCGACGATCTGCGCCGCGCCGACTCCAGCGATCTGAACATCACGCTCACGGCGACGGGCGAGCTCATGGGCACGCCGCTCTACATGTCGCCCGAACAGTTTCGGACGGCGCCCACCGACGCGCGCACGGATCAGTTCAGCTTCTGCGTCGCCCTGTACCAGGCGCTGTATGGGGAGGCGCCCTTCGGCGACGCCAACCTCACGGCGATCATGATCGAGGTCCTCGCGGGCCGCGTGCGCCCCGCGCCGCCGAAGACGAGGGTGCCTTCGTGGCTGCGGCGCGTGTTGCTGCGCGGGCTCAGCGTCGCGCCCGACGCGCGCTGGCCGTCGATGAACGCGCTCGTCGCCGCGCTCGCGCGTGATCCGGCGCGCGCGCGGCAACGGACCGCCGTCGCCGTGGGCGTGCTCGCGATCGTCGCGTTGTCCACGCTCACGCTCGTGCGCGCGGCGCGGCGGCCCGCGCTGATGTGCCAGGGAGGACCCGCGCGCCTCGCGGCCGTCTGGGAGCCGACGACGTCGCCCGCGCACCCGCGGCACGACGCCGTGCGCGCGGCCTTCCTCGCGAGCGGCGCCCCGGGCGCGCGCGAGGTCTGGGAGCGCGTGGCGGTCCTCCTCGATCGCTATGGCGCGCGCTGGCTCGCGTCGTACAGCGACGCTTGCGAGGCGACCCACGTGCGCGGCGAGCAGTCGGCGGCGACGCTCGATCTTCGGATGGCGTGCCTTGACGAGCGACGCACGGCGATCCTCGCGCTGACCGACGTGCTGGCGAAGGCCGATCGCGTCGTCGTCCGGAGCGCGGTCGACTCGGTGAACGCGCTGCCGGCGCTCGAGCGGTGCGCCGATCCCCAGCAAATCCTCTCACCTGTAGAGCCGCCCCGCGACGCGGCGATCCGTCGGCGCGTCGACGAGCTGCGCACCGGGCTCGCCCAGGTCAAGGCCCTCAACGACACGGGCAAGCGCCTAGAGGCGCGTGAGCTCGGGCGCGCGCGGCTCGCCGAGGCGCGCGCGACGTCATATCGGCCCATCGTCGCCGAGGCGCTGCACGCGCTCGAGAGCACGTACGCTGGGTTCAATTTCATGCCCGAGTCGCGCGCCGTGGGCGAGGAGACCGTCGATACGGCGATCGCCGTGTCCCGGGATGACTTCGCGGCCGAGGCCGCCATCATCCTCGCTGGTGGCTTTGATTTCCGCAGCGGGAGCTCGACCGAAGGCCTCTATTGGAAACACGTCGCGCGCGCGCTGCTCGATCGGCTTGGCGGCGGACACGAGCTGCTGCGCGCCTGGCTCTTGAACGACGAGGCTCTGAACGAGCTCCACGTGCACGATCCCAAGGCGGCGCTCGCGTCGACCGAGAGCGCCTTGGAGCTCAAGGAGAAGGTCCTCCCGCCGGAGCACCCGGACATCGCGATCAGCCTCGGCACTAAGGCCGAGATCCTCGTCGCGCTCGGCCGGGGCGACGAGGCCTTGAGACTCAACGCGCGCCTCGACGCGATGTTCGTGCAGGCCTACGGCACGGCGTCGACCGAAGCAGCCGCTTCGCGCAGCAACCGTGCCGAGTACCTCGTCGATCTCGATCGGGCCGCCGAGGCGATCACGCCCGCGCGCGAGGCGCTGGAGGGGCTCGAGGCCCAGCTCGGTCCCGAGCACGTGTATCTCTCGTTCCCGCTCATCGTCATCGGGCGCGCCTCGATCGCGCTCGGCCGACCGGC
>DATAZS010000180.1:0-5250 GCA_036271915.1 Polyangia bacterium | reverse complement strand
GCTGTATCGCACGTCGCCGCCGCGTCGGCCCGCGCGTCGAGCCCCGCCGCGACGAGCGTGGCGGCACACACAACCAGAATCGCGGCGCGTGAGCCCACGGCGGGCGTCAGTAAATCACCGATGCGTCCGTCGTCGGTGCCGTTTCTGTGTACGGAGCCAGCGGCTGCCGGCGTCGATCTCAGGCGCTCGTGCTCGGCAGCGCCTCGGCGGCCACCCGGTGGGCCAACCCGTCGCCGTTGATCTTGCCGTCGAGAGGTTCGACGGACGGCGTGGCCGTCGCGCGGTGGTCGCGCGCGACGAGCACGTAGACCGACGGCACGACGAACAGCGTGAAGATCGTCCCGATGGCCATGCCGCCCACGAGCACGATGCCGATCGAGTTGCGGGCCGCGGCGCCGGGGCCGCTCACGAGGGTGAGCGGGAAGTGCCCCGCGACGGTCGCGATCGTCGTCATCAAGATGGGGCGCAGCCGCGTCTCGGCGGCCGCTTGAACGGCGGCGACCTTCGACAGCCCCCTCTCTTGCTGGTGGTTGGCGAACTCGACGACCAAGATGCCGTTCTTCGCGATGAGGCCGACGAGCGTGACGAGGCCGACCTGCGAGTAGATGTTCAGCGTCGTCGTCCAGCCCTCGGTCAGCGCGAACCTCATGCCCGGCGGGCCCGAGAACTTCAAGAAGGTGAAGATCATCGCGCCGAACATCGCGAGCGGCACCGAGCCGGCGAGCACGACGATCGGGTCGCGGAACGAGTTGAACTGCGCGGCGAGCACGAGGAAGATCAGCACGATCGCGAGGCCCATCGCGGGCAGGAACTTGCCTGCCTCCTGGCGGAGCTGGCGCGACTCACCCGTGTAGTCGACGCGCGAGCCCGGCGGCAGCGCTTTGTCGGCGGCCGCCTCGAGCACGGCCAACCCCTGCTCGAGCCCGCGCGGCGCGACGCCCGAGATCTTGACGGCGTTGAGCTGCTGGAAGCGGTTCAACGAGCGCGGCTCGACGCTCGTGCGGAAGGTCGCGATCGACGACAGCGGGATCAGCGCGCCGCCCGGGCCGGTGACGTGGATCTCGCCGAGGTCGGCGGGCGTGAGGCGGCCGGCGCGCTCGACCTGGGCGATGACCTTGTAGCTGCGCCCCTCCATGCTGAAGCGGTTGATGTAGTTGCCGCCGAGCATGGTCGCGAGATCGGCGCCGACCTGCTGCATGCTGAGACCCATCGACGCGACCTTCTCGCGGTCGAAGACGATCTCCGCCTTCGCCTGGTCGATCTTGACGTCCGTGATCGGGGGGAACGCGAACTGGCCGCTCTTGAGCGCCTCGACGACGATCTTGTCGGCGGCGCGCACGAGCTCTTCGTGGCTGCCCGTCGAGGCGATCACGAACTCGACGGGGAAGATGCCCGCGCTCGGCAGCGCGGGCGGCAGGAACACGGGCGCCTGCACGTCCGTGAGCATCATCTCCTTGCCGAACAGCTCCTGCTGGATCTGGAAGATGCTGCGCTTGCGCTCTTCCCAGGGCTTGAGGATCATGCCGCCGAAGCCGCCGCTCGGGAACGTCAGCTGGAAGCTGTGGCTGAACTCGGGCGTCGACTGGAAGTTGCGGAAGATCTTCTCAGTGAAGGGCGTGATCTGCTCCATGGTCGCGTTCGCGGGCACGTCGACCTTGCCGAACACGACGCCCTGGTCCTCGGTGGGCGCGAGCTCCTTCCCCGAGAACATGTACATGGGGATCACGAGCAGCGACAGCACGCCCCACACGATGTAGACGGCCGGGCGGTTGGCGAGCGTCACGGCCAGCATGCGCGAGTAGCGCGACTTGATGCGCTGGAACACGCCGTCGACGAACGCCGTCATCCGGTGCTCGTGCTGCTCGCCGCGCAGCAGCTTCGACGACATCATGGGCGACAGCGTGAGCGCAACGATGCCCGAGATGAGCACGGCGCCCGCGAGCGTGAACACGAACTCGCGGAAGAGCGCGCCCGTGAGGCCGCCCTGGAAGCCGATGGGCGCGTACACGGCGGCCAACGTGATCGTCATCGCGATGATCGGGCCCACGAGCTCGCGCGCGCCCAGCATCGACGCCTCGAACGGCGTGTGCCCTTCTCGCATGTGGCGATCGACGTTCTCGACGACGACGATGGCGTCGTCGACGACGAGGCCGACGGATAAGACGATCGCGAGCAGCGTCAGCAGGTTCAGCGAGAAGCCGAACACCTGCATCAAGAACACGGCGCCGATCAACGAGACGGGGATCGCGACGACCGGCACGACGACCGTGCGCAGCGAGCCCAAGAACAGGAAGATCACGACGATGACGATGCAGATCGTCTCGATGAGCGTGCCGCGCACCTCGTGGATGGCGCTGTCGATGTACGTCGTGGCGTCGAAGGCGATCATGGCGTTGAGCCCCGTCGGGAGCTCGCTCTTGACCTTGGCCATCTCGGCCCGCACGCGCTTGATGACGTCGAGCGCGTTGGCGTTGGGGAGCACCCACACGCCCATGAAGACGGCGCTCTTGCCCGACATGCGGACGTCCATCTCGTAGTCGTCGGCGCCCAGCACGACCTGCGCGATGTCGCCCAGGCGCACGAGGGTGTCGCCCTCCCGACGGACGACCAACCTGCGGAAGTCCTCGACCGACTCGATGCCCGTCGTCGCCGACAGGTTGAGCTGGAGGTACGTGCCCTTCGTCTGACCGATGGCCGAGAGGTAGTTGTTGGCGGACAGCGCCTGGCGCACCTGCGACGGGCTGATGTTGAGCGCCGCCATGCGATCGGGCTTGAGCCAGGCGCGCAACGCGAAGGTGCGTCCGCCGAGGATGTCGGCCTTCTGCACGCCCTCGACGGCCGACAACCGCGGCTGCACGACGCGGATCAGGTAGTCGGTCACCTGGTTGTCCTGCAGGATCTTCGAGTCGAAGCTGAGGTACATCGACGCGAACGCGGCGTCGGACGGCTCGAGGCTGATGGCCGGGACCTCGGCCTCGGGCGGCAGATCGCCGCGGACCTGGTTCACGCGCGCGCTGATGTCGGCCCGCGCGCGCGCCGTGTCGACGTTCAGCTGGAGGTGGACGTTGATCGTCGAGAGGCCCTGATCGCTCTGCGACTCGATGTAGTCGATGCCGTTGCCGGCGGCGACCGATCGCTCGATCGGCGTCGTGATGAAGCCGCGCACGAGATCGGCGGTGGCGCCCACGTACGGCGTGCGCACGACGATCGTCGCGCTCTCGAGGCGCGGATACTGCCGGACGTTGAGCGATCGGATCGCCTGCACGCCGGCGATGACGATGATGAGGTTGACGACGATCGAGAGGACCGGCCGCCGTACGAAAACGTCCGTGAAGCGCATCAGCGATTCTGAGGGTTCGGAGTTTGCGAGGGCGACAGCTTGATCTCGTTGTTCACGAAGATGGGCGCCCCGTTGCGGAGCTTGAAGGCGCCCAGCACGACGACCTCCTGCCCCGCGGTCACGCCCTCGTCGACGGCCACGAAGTCACCACGTGTGACACCGAGGCGCACGAACTGCTGACGCGCGATCTTCGCCGGCTTGCCGCCGGGGCCGGTCACGGGATGACCTTCTTCGTCCTTCTTGTCTTCGACGACGTAGATCGAGTTGCCGTACGGCGCGCGCGCGATCGACGTCGACGGCACGAAGACGACGTTCGCGCGCTCGGGCAGCACGACCGAGACGTTGACGAACATGCCGGGGCGCAGCTCGTCCGCGCTACCTTTCGCCCCGTCTTCTTGGACCGAGGCGCGCAGCTTGACGGCGCGCGTGACGGGATCGACATTCGGATCGACGGCGGCGATCTTGCCGTCCAGCGTTCGCGGTGGCTCCGTGCCCGGCAGCGTGATGCGCACGGCCGTACCGACGGGCACGCGCGCCAGCTGCTGCTGGGGCACCGTGAAGTCGATGTAGTCGGCGTCGAGCGACTCGAGGACGGTGACCGCCGTCCCCGGATTCAAATACTGGCCCAAGTTGACCGAGCGGATGCCGAGCTTGCCGCCGAAGGGCGCGCGGATCGTCTTCTTGTCGATCTCGGCCTCGAGCGCGCGGGCGTCGGCGCTCACGGTCTTGACCTGCGCCTCGTCGGCGTCGAGCTGCGCCTTCGTCGAAGCCCCGCCCGCCTCGAGCCGCCTCGTGCGCGAGACCGAGGTCGTCGCGAGGTCTCGCCGCGCCTGCAGCGACGCGAGCTGAGCCCGTTCGACGCTGGCGTCGAGCTCGACGAGGACCTGGCCCGCGTGCACCTTCGCGCCCGAATCGAAGCGGATGGCGTGGACGACGCCGGGGACCTCGTTGCTGATCGTGACGCCGCGGGCCGCCGCGACGCTGCCCACGGATTCGAGCAGCGACTCCCACTGGGCGCTCTTGACCACGGCCGTCCCCACCGCTTCAGGGGGGGGGCCGGCCGCTTGAGCGGCCTTGCCGAATTTGATCAAGGACGAGATCTGCGCGAACTTCGTCCCCGCCAATACCACGATGACGACGAGCGAAATTCCAACGGCCACGACGATTCGCATGGCGTTCGAGATGCCTCGACCAGCGGTTTGGTCACGCGAAGTTATTGTTTCATTTGTATCTTCGTTCGATGGCACGTCTCGGACCTCCAGCGGGCCGGTGCTTTAGCACACTGCCGGCCGGATTCCGAATCTACGCGGCGACGGCGACGCGGCCAGTCGACTACATCTGATCAGGTGCGGTTTGAAGGCGCAGGGCGTGCAGCACGGTGGGAACGTCGGCGACGTGGCGGCGCAGGAACAGGCTGATGGCGATCCCCTCGAGGTGGGAGAGCGTTCCGGCGACGCAAGCCACGACCAGCCACGGACCGCCGCCCCCGAAGCCGTACTGAGCGATGGCCCACAGGCCCAGCGTCCCGGCGAACAGCTTGGCGCTCCACGCGTGAAACCCGGCGACGGCGCGCCAGCGGATCAGATCGAGAGCGTACCAGGCGGCCAGCGTCCCCAGGTAGACGCCGAGCGCGACCGCGTGGCGCCGCAGCTCCTCCGGGTGCAAGGTCCAGGTCGCCCCCGCGAGCACGAGATAGAAGATGGTGTCGACCACGCTGTCGGCCTGGCGCAGCGATCGCGTGACGACGTTCAGCGCCCGGGCGACGACGCCGTCGAAGTAGTCGCTGACGAACGCGGCGACGAACAGCCACAAGACCAACCCGTCGCTCAGCGCACGCGCCGCGAGCGCGACCGCCAGCACGAGCGCGGCGGCGGCGCGCGCCGCGATCAGCAACCAGGGCACGACGGCCT
>DATAZS010000179.1:0-3424 GCA_036271915.1 Polyangia bacterium | reverse complement strand
GCAGGTCTTCGGACTTACGAGCCGCCCGGCGTCTCCGCCGGGTTCCTACTGTCCACCGCTTCCCAGCCCCGAAGGACCAGTGCTCGTCGTGGAGGTCGTTCTCGCTTACCGCTGCGGGGCAGCCCCGGATTCTCACCGGGTTCCCTTTAGCTCGGGGCGAACAGCCCCGAGCACCAGCACGAGGTGCAACGTACGGCACCGTATGGTCAGGCGTCAACCATATCTTGTGCGTTTCGTGCCGACATCCACTGTATATAGTGTATCCACAGGAAAACGCGAACGTTCTCGGAAAGTTGCCGCGGGTCTGTGGGCAGGCTCTTTCAGCTCGGGCTGCGCAGGTGCCAGGCCTTCGGTTGCACGAAGGCCCGAATGCCGTGGGACGACAACGTCGAGCCGACGCCGGAGTGGTTTCGACCCGTCCACGGCAGGCCCGGCGAGACGCGGTCGCAGCAGTTCCAGTACGCTGAGCCGACGTTCACCTGACGCAGGATCTGCTCGGCGCGCGCGCGGCTCTTCGTGTAGACGCCCGCCGTCAGGCCGTACTCGGTGTCGTTCATCTCGCGAACGGCCTCGTCGTCCGAGCCGACGACCTGGATGCCGATGATCGGGCCGAAGCTCTCGTCGCGCATGACCGCCATATCGGACGTCACTCCCGTCAGCACCGTCGGTTGGAACCAACCCTCGCGGGCGTGATCGCGCTGACCACCGACGAGGATCGTGGCGCCCTTGGCGCGCGCGTCGGCGACCTGATCCTCGAGCACCTTCAGCTGCTGCTCGCGCGCAAGCGGACCGATGTACGTCTTCAGATCGAGCGGATCGCCGACGACGAAGTCGCGCACGGTGGCGACGAACGCGTCGATGAAGGGGCGCGCGACCTTTTCGTGCACGTACACGCGCTCGACCGAGCAGCAGCTCTGGCCCGCGTTGTACATGGCGCCGTCGGCGAGCGACGCGGCGGCCGTCGCGACGTCGACGTCGTCGCACACGTACGCCGGATCCTTGCCGCCGAGCTCGAGCTGCACCTTGATCATGCGGCCTGCCGTCGCCTCGGCGATGCGCTTGCCCGTGGCGTAGCTGCCCGTGAAGAAGACGCCGTCGAGGGGCTGCGCCAGCAGCGCCGCGCCCGTGGCGCCGCCGCCGACGACGACCTGGAACACGTCGCGCGGAACACCGGCTTCGTACATGAGCTCGGCCAGCGCGAGGCCCGTCTGCGTCGTCAGCTCGGACGGTTTGTAGAGGACGGCGTTGCCCGTGAGCAGCGCCGGCACGAAGACGTTCGAGCCCACGAAGTAGGGGTAGTTCCACGCCGAGATGTTGGCGACGACGCCGAGCGGCTCCCAGGCGACGCGCTCCTCCGTGCCGCCCGGTTGCGTGTTGGTCTGCACGACCTCGTCCTCGAGCACGCGCGCGGCGTTGGCGAGGAAGAAGTCCACGCGCCCCGCGAGCGCGTTCAGCTCGTTGAGCGCCTGCTGCAGCGGCTTGCCCATCTCGGCCGTCAGCGTGTGCGCGAGGCGATCTTTGTTCTCGGCGACGAGCGCCTTCCATTTCGCGACGGCGCGCTGGCGCGTCTCGAACGGCGTGCGCCACCAGCCGGGCTGCGCGGCGCGCGCGGCGGCGACCTTCGCCTTGACGGCGTCGGCGTTGTCTTCGGGAAGCTCGGCGATGAGCTCGTGCGTGGCGGGGTTCACGATCTTCAACATGGATGGGTCCTCGGTTACGCGCGCCGACGGCGCACTTCGTTCAAGAAGCCTTGCAGGAGAGTCCGCGACGACAGGAGCGTGGGGTCGGTCGTGTCTTGGAACTCGGGGTGCCACTGCACGCCCAGCACGAACGCGTCGTCGCCGCGCAGACGAATCGCCTCGACGAGCTCGTCGCGCGTCGACACGGCTTCGACGATCAGGTTGTCGCCGAGGCGCTTGATGCCTTGGTGGTGCACGCTCGTGATACGCGCCGTGCGCGGGCCGCCATAAACGCCGGCGAGAAAGCCGCCTGAGACGATCGCGACGTCATGGAAGAGCTGATCGTAGACCTCCCAGTCGCGGTGCACGAGCCCCTGCGGGTGCATGGTTTGGATGTCCTGGTAGAGCGAGCCGCCGAAGCAGACGTTCAAGACTTGAAGCCCGCGGCAGACGCCCAACACGGGCTTGTTTCGGCGCACGCAGGCGCGCACGAGCTCGAGCTCATAGACGTCGCGCACGCCGTCGCCCGCCCACTCGGGCCGCGCCGGCTCTTCGCCGTAGGTGAACGGCGACATGTCCGACCCGCCTTGCAGCACGATGCCGTCGATGCCGTCGACGAGATCGTCGAGCGACACGGCGCCCGCGGCGCGCGGCAGGAGCACGGGCACGGCACCATCCGCCATGAGCCAGCGCAACATCGACTCCTCGGCGTAGAGCAACGTCTTCCCCTTGAAGACGGCGCGCTGCGGGTCCGCGTGGAAGAAGCACGCCGAGACGCCCAGCTTGAGCTTCGGGGCCGTCACCCCAGCGCCTCACCGAACAGCTGCTCGAAGTCGTGCGCCGTGACGGGCTGGCGCGGGTTGAAAGTGTGACAAGCGTCGGCCAGCGCGTTCTTCACGAGGTCGGCGATCTGGGCCTGACTCACGCCCACGTCGCGCAGCGAGCGCGGGATGCCGACCTCGGCGCGGAAGCGATCGAGCCAGGAGATGAAGCCGTCGGCCGTCGCCTCGGCGCCAACGGTCACTGCCATCGTCGCCATCTTCTGCGCGCTGACCGACTTGTTGAAGCGCATGCCCGCGACGATCATGATGCCGTTCGCGAGCCCGTGGTGCAGGTCGGCCACCGTCGACAGCGCGTGCGCGCACGAGTGCACGACGCCCAAATCTTTTTGGAACGCGACGGCGCCCATCATCGCCGCGCACAGCATCTCGCCGCGCGCCGTGACGTGCTCGGCGTCGGTCAGCAGCCCGCGCTCGCCGGCCTCGACGCGAATGGCGAAGGCCACGGCTTGGGGCAACGACCGCGCGATGAGGCGCAGGCCCTCGAGCGCGATGCCGTCGCACATCGGATGGAACATCGTGTGGAGGTAGCTCTCGACGCAGTGGGTGAGGGCGTCCATCCCCGTGGCGGCCGTCACCTTCGCGGGCAGCGACAGCGTGAGCTCCGGGTCGAGGAACACGCGCTTGGCGAGCAGCTTCGGCGAGAAGATGATCTTCTTCTGGTGCGTGTGATCGTCGGAGACGACGGCGCTACGGCCAACCTCGCTGCCCGTCCCCGCCGTCGTCGGCACGGTGAAGATGGGCGGGACCTCTTTGTCGATCGGCAGCGGCTTCTCGAGGAAGGCCTCGTAGGCGAGCAGCTCGCCGGGGTGGTGCGCCAGCACGGCGACGCACTTCGCGACGTCGAGCGCCGCGCCGCCGCCGATGGCGACGATCGCGTCCGCGCGGTGGGCCTTGTAGGCGGCG
>DATAZS010000178.1:0-2274 GCA_036271915.1 Polyangia bacterium | reverse complement strand
GCCGAGCAACGCGGCCACCAGGAGCTCACGCCCGAGCATTTGTTGTCGGCGCTGCTCACCCAGGAGCAGGGCGTCGTCGGCGCGCTGCTGCGCAAGGTCGGCGTCGACCCGGCGCGCATCCAGCGGGACGTCGACGCCGCGCTCGACGCGCAGCCGCAGGTCCGCGGCGCGTCCGCTGACCTCTATGTCGGCCGCCGCCTGAAGACGCTGCTCGAGGACGCGGGCACGCAGTCGAAGGAGTTCAAGGACGAGTACATCTCGAGCGAGCACCTGCTGCTCGCGCTCATCGCCAAGGATCACGGCGCCGCGACGCGCGCGCTCAAGGACGCGGGCGTCAAGCGCGACGATCTGATGAAGGCGCTGGCCGAGGTGCGCGGCAACCAGCGCGTCACCGACCCCGAGGCCGAAGGCAAGTACCAGGCGCTCGCGAAGTACACGCGCGACCTGACCGAGCTCGCGCGCACGGGCAAGCTCGACCCCGTCATCGGCCGCGACGAGGAGATCCGCCGCGCCATGCAGGTGCTGTCACGCCGCACGAAGAACAACCCCGTGCTCATCGGCGACCCGGGCGTCGGCAAGACGGCCATCGCCGAGGGCATCGCGCTGCGCATCGCGACGGGCGACGTCGCCGAGAGCCTCAAGGACAAGAAGATCCTCGCGCTGGATCTGGGCGCGCTCATCGCGGGCGCCAAGTACCGCGGCGAGTTCGAGGACCGCCTCAAGGCCCTGCTCAAGGAGGTCGAGGGCTCGGACGGCGCGATCATCCTCTTCATCGACGAGCTGCACACGCTCGTGGGCGCGGGCGCCGCCGAGGGCGCCGTCGACGCCGCCAACATGCTGAAGCCCGCGCTCGCGCGCGGCGGCCTGCGCTGCATCGGCGCGACGACGCTCGACGAGTACCGAAAGTACATCGAGAAGGACAAGGCGCTCGAGCGCCGCTTCCAGCCCGTCTACGTCGGCGAGCCGTCGCAAGAGGACGCCGTCGCCATCCTGCGCGGCCTCAAGGAACGCTATGAGGTTCACCACGGCATCCAGATCCGCGACGCCGCGCTCGTCGCGGCCGTGCGCCTCTCGACCCGCTACATCTCGGGGCGGCAGCTGCCCGACAAGGCCATCGACCTCGTCGACGAGGCGGCGAGCCGCCTCAAGATGCAGATCGACTCGCTGCCCGAGCCCATCGATCACCTCGAGCGTCGGCTCGTGTCGCTCGCGATCGAGGAGCAGGCGCTCGACCACGAGAAGGACGAGGCCTCGCGCAAGCGCCTCGGCGTCGTCGCCGCCGAGATCGCCGAGCTGCGCGAGCGCGCCGATCAGATGAAGAGCGTCTGGCAGCGCGAAAAGCAGCTCATCGCCGATCTGCGCAAGCTGAAAGAGGACGTCGAGGGCGCGAAGACCGAGGCCGAGCTCGCGCAGCGCCGTGGCGAGCTGCAGCGCGCCGCCGAGCTGCGCTTCGGCCGCGTGCCCGAGCTCGAGAAGGCCGCCGTCGCGAAGAACGCCGAGCTCAAGGAAGCGCAGACCCACGGGTCATTCCTGCGCGAAGAGGTCACCGAGGCGGACATCGCCGCCGTCGTCTCGAAGTGGACCGGCATCCCGGTCGACAAGATGCTCGAGGGTGAGCAGGGCCGCCTGCTTCACCTCGAGGAGCGCCTGCACGCGCGCGTCGTCGGTCAGGACGAGGCGGTCGAGGCCATCGCGAACGCCGTGCGCCGATCGCGCGCCGGCCTGCAGGATCCCAACCGACCCATCGGATCGTTCATTTTCCTGGGGCCCACGGGCGTCGGCAAGACCGAGCTCGCGCGCGCCCTCGCCGACTTCTTGTTCGACGACGAGACGCACATGGTGCGCATCGACATGTCCGAGTACATGGAGAAGCACGCCGTCTCGCGCCTCATCGGCGCGCCTCCCGGCTACGTCGGCTACGACCAGGGTGGGCAGCTCACGGAGGCCGTACGGCGCCGCCCCTACTCCGTCGTGCTGTTCGACGAGATCGAGAAGGCGCACCCGGACGTGTTCAACGTCTTGCTGCAGCTGCTCGACGACGGGCGCCTCACCGACGGCCAGGGCCGCACGGTGGACTTCCGCAACACGCTCTTGGTGATGACCTCCAACCTCGGTTCGGAATTCCTCGCCAGCGACGCGGTCGCCGACGGCGAGGCCAGCGTCGAGGCGGTGCGGCCCTTGGTGATGGACGCGGTGCGCAAGCACTTCCGGCCTGAGTTCCTCAACCGGATCGACGAGATCGTGCTGTTCCAGCGGCTGGGCCGCGCGCAGATG
>DATAZS010000177.1:0-8888 GCA_036271915.1 Polyangia bacterium | reverse complement strand
CGTCGTTGCTCGTCGTGAGCCACAGCCCCATTTCGCAGCTCATGACGACGTACATGCGGTTGAGCTCGTCGATCGCGAGGGGGAACCGGTTTGTGCCGTTGCAGGAGTGCGCGCCGCTGAGCAGCTTCACGGTCACGGCGCCATAGTCGTCGTCGTCGTTGTGAGCGGCGACGTCGGGGGGATTTTGACCGCTGTAGGAGGCGTCGGCCGAGACCAGCGCGCCCGTCACGATCGTGTACGCCTGCGTGCCGTCGGCGACGCTGTCGTCGACGCCCGTGACCGTCACCGTCTGCGGCTTGTTCCAGCTCGTCGCGTCGAAGATCAGGTGGGCCGGGCTCACCGTGCCCTCGGCCGTGTTGCTGCTGGACAGCGGCAGCGTCACCGAGGCCGTGGGCGCGCTGTTGAGCTGCACGCTGAACGTCGACGTGCGGCCAGACTCGGAGGTGACGACGTCGTCGGCGTCGATGAGCTCGATCCCCGGGTCGTTGTCGAGGTTCGTGCAGGACACGTCGTCGGCGTTCAGGCCCTGATAGCGCGCGTCGGTGGTGACGGCGGGGCTCGTAATGATCTTGTAGCTCTGCGGTCCGTCGCTCACGCTGTCGTCGACGCCCTGCACGGTGACCGTCGCCGGCATCGTCCAAGTCGCGGGCGTGAAGGTCACCGTCGCGGGCGTGGCCTTGCCCTCCGTGGGCGTGTCGCTCGCGATGGCGATCGACACCGTGCTCGTCGGGGGCGACGTCAGCGAGATCTGAAAGGTCTCCGTCGTGCCGGACTCGCTCGTGACGAGCCCGCTCGTGGGCGTGACGACGATGTTCGCGGGCGGCGGCGGCATCTTGACGTGCAAGTCGAAGACGGGCGAGAACCCCGACTCCTCCGACGAGACCACGATCAGCGCCGTCGTCGACGTGCTCGCGCTGTTGGTGAACTGGATCTCGGTGCTGTTCTCCAGGCACTGCGCGTTCGAGTCGCAAGAAGAGATGAGCCCCATGCTGATGAAGAAGGGGATCGAGCTCGAAGAGGTCGGGTTGACGGAGACGTCGACTGTCTGCAGCGGGAGCAGCGTCGCCGAATAGTAAAAGACGTGGTCCGTGTTTCCGTTGCAGGGGTTCATGGTCGCCGGCGGGGCGATCGAGAGATCTTGGGCCAGCAAGACCGTGCCGTCCTTGAGGACGGTCGGGCGGCTGCAGGTCGCCATGAGATCGAGGACGGCGACGTTCAGATCGAAGGCCGCGTCCGTGACGGGCCCGTCCGTCGTGACGGCCAGGTCGACGAGCTGCCAGGTCGAGCCGTTGTTGGTCCAGTCGAGCTCCTGCGTCGTGCCCGACGCCGAGTGACCTTGCGCGATGCACGATTCCGACGAGCAGGACGTGAAGGCCCCGAGGCGCGGCATCCACGCGCGATCACCGCGCGTGGGCGTCGCGCGCGCCGTGAGCCGCTGCCCCGGCGGCACTCCGACCGAATAGTAGAGCGTCGGCCGCGTGCTGCCGCACACCGTCGACGGCGCGCCCGCGAGGTCGAGCGACTGGTTGGAGGCCGTCGCGCCCGAGGTGAGCAGAGTCGGCGTCGCGCAGGTCCCGTTGGCGAGCGGCTGGATGGCGGTCGCCGTCAGCGTGTAGGGCTCGTCGACCGCCGAGCCATCGCCGATCGTGTCGACGACGATTGTGTAGGTCCCTGCGGCGAGCCGCACGCGTACGTCGGTCTGGAAGGCGCTCGCGGCGTCGGCGCTCGCGTCTGTCGACGTTGCGGCGTCGCTCGCGCTCGCGCTGTCCGACCCGGCGTCGAACGGCGGGATCGGGATCGCGCCGAACCCCGCGAACCCGCCGTCGAAGCCGCCGCCGCTCGCGGGCAGCACGTCGAGCGACTGATCTTGCCCGCACGTGACCTCGGAGATCGAGTCGCTGCACGGACCCGCGCGCACGGCGACGAAGGTCTCGAAGGCCGCGCTCACGTGAAAATCGACGATCGTCGCCTCGGTGAGCGTCAGCGCGTAGAACGCGTCGGGTCCGTCGGTGACGAAGCCCCCTTCGCAGCTGACGACGGAGTTGTTGCTCTTTGCCGAGAACGTACCGGACACGGGCCCCGACTGCACCGAGAGCGTCGTGATCTGCGCGGGGCACGTCGATTGAACCGGTGCTTCTTGGGCACCGTCGCGCGTGTCCGTGCCGCCGTCGATGTTCGTGTGCGCGTCGGCATCGGGCCGGCCGACCGTGGCGTCTGCCGCTTCGGGCGAGGCGTCCCGGCCATCGTCGCCAGCAGCGGCGCCGTCACCGCCACCGATGACGATGACGTCATGTTTGGCGTCCCCGTTCGTCTCGAGATCATTCGTCTGATCGGTCGCGGCGTCGCGCGGGGCGCCGCCCTTTCCTCCCGAACAACCGATCGTCAGCGAGAGCCCGAGCGCCGCGAGCCAGCGGCGCTTCATCAAAGCGTTTCGAGATAGGAGATCAGATCACCGAGCTGCGCCTCGGACAGCGCCGACGCGTTGCCGTGCATGGTGCCGCCGTTGCAGCTGGCCGCCCCCGAGAACCGATCGTGTAGCGTCGCCGCGCAGCCGTCGTGCATGTACGGCGCGCGCATCGCGAGGCCGTGCAACTGCGGCACCTGGAACGCCTGCGCCGTCCCGCCCGTGCCCACGCTGACCGTCTGGCCGTTCGTGAAGTCGGGGCCGTTGTGGCAGGTGGCGCAACCCGCGCTCGTGAACAGCGTCTGACCGCGAACGAGCGTCGCGGTGTCGGCCGTCGGCGAGGTCGGGATCGTCGGGATCTTGTCGAGCCACGCGGCGAGCGCGCCCACGCTCTGCGTGTCGACCTTGCCGCCGGCCATGCGGCCCTGGAAGACGTCCGTCATGAGCATCGTCATGTTCGGCTCGTCGCCGCCCCAGTGGAAGGGGGCCGTGTCCATGATGCCGCCGCGAAGCGACTGCGTGCGCCGCTCGCCGAGGAGCTGGAACTGCCACACGCGGCCGTCCTCGCCGCCTTCGGGGTGGCAGGAGACGCAGGCGACCTGGTCGGTCGTCGCCGTGTGGAACAGCTGGTGCCCCGAGTCGAAGCGCGAGTCGGTCGACAGCGTAACGGCGGGCGCTCGCTGCGTGAGGATCTGCAGCGTCGCGGGCTCGCGGCTCTGCACGATGACGTTGCCGCGCGCATCGTACGCGACGGCGACGATCTCGCCGTTTGGCGGCAGATAGGTGTCGGGCGCCGCCATGCCACTCGCGTCGTTTCCGCTTTGAGCGCCCGGTGCGACCACCGTGACCGTGGAGGCGTCGACCTGGGGCCAGCACCCGCCGCCGTTGAACACCGGGCTCGCGTTCAGGTCGAAGAACGTGACCTGGTTGCCCTGGTCGGCACCCGCGATCGACACGACCGCGATCTTCTGGCCGTCGGGCGACAGCGCAAAGTCGGCGCCCACGATGGTCTGCTCGAGCGGCATGCCGGCGGCCGGCGCCGTCGAGTCGTCGGGCGACACCACGGTGACGGTCGAGGTCACGATGCTGCCGCAGCTGAAGGTCTGCCCGTAGCCGCCCGGCGTCGTGGCGAGCGCGTTCTGCGTGTTGGTCTCGTGGAGCACGACCGCCGTGCCGTCCGACCTGGGGAGCATGCGCCACGCGACGCCCGTCGCGCGATCGCTGGTGTCATGGGTGGGCTTGAGGTGGTTCGCGTTCACGGTGCCGTCGGCGCCGACGACCATGACGTCGGCCGTACGGAACGTCGAGACGAGCAGCCGACCGGACGTCGACAGGACGACGTCGCGGAGATCGCGGCCGAGGTTGAGCGAGCGCGTCGGCGTCTGCGCAGACGGCGAGGCATCGATCGACACGAGCTCGCCACCCGCGCAGGCGACGTGCAAGGTCGAGCCGCCCGCCGCCGTCTTCTCGACGGCGAGGCCGCGCGGCGCCGCGCAGAGCGCGCGACGCGCGACGATCGTGCCGGTCGTCGGATCGATCGTCGCGACGGCGCCGCCGCTGCGCAGCGCGACGTGAACGAGGCCCGCCGCGTCCTGGATGACGCGACCGGGCTCGTCACCGGCCTGGAGCGCCACCGTGAACGACAGCTGGTTCGACGCGAGGTCGACGATGTAGACCTGATCGCGATCGGAGTCGGCGGCGACGGCCGTGTGCCCATCCGCGAGGACGGCGAGCGTACCGCCCGAAATCGGGCGCGCCTTCATGTCCTTCATGAGCGGCGTCGTGGGCAACGTCGCGAGCGCGGGGAGCTGCTCCGCGACGGGCAGCGGCGGCGGCGTGTAGCTCGTCGTCGTCGTCGGCGACGTAGGCGGCGGAGCGGCCTCCGCGACCACGGACGCGGGCGCCTTCGGCAGAAGCGTCACGTGACCGTCCTGCTGCGACGTACACGCGACGAGAGGCGCGAATCCCAACGTGGCAACGGTAGCGAACGCAAAAAGACGCATCAGTTTGCTCCATCCATGGCTGTATAGACGATCGAAGGTCGCAACATTGACGGACGTGGGTCTGCAACGTTCTCGCGAGACCACAACGAAGGCGCCTCGCGCGGCGACAACGAACGCCGCCTCACTACAACGACGACCGTACGCCGAGTTCCTCGCGAGCGAAAGGGGAGTGCGGCAATTTGCCGCAGCGTGGGGGGATTAGACCTCGGCGAGGGGGAAATCGCGGCCGAAAACCACGGACATCTCTTCGCGCGCCACGGCTTTGACGTCGGCCAACGAGACGTCGCGCCCCAGGACGCTGCTCATCGAGCCCATCGTCGTCGCCTCGAGGCCGCACGGGTTGATGGCCGCGAAACGGCCGAGGTCGGTCGCGACGTTGAGCGCGAAGCCGTGCAGCGTCACCCAGCGTTTGACGGCGACGCCGATCGACGCGAGCTTGCGCGCGCCGCCCGCCGTCCAAACCCCCGTCCATCCTTGTTTGCGCTCGCCCGCGATGCCGAAGCGACCGACCGTGCGGATGAGCGCCTCCTCGAGGTTGCGCAGGTAGAGGTGCAGGTCGCGCTCTGATTCTTCTCTCAGCAGGAAGATCGGGTAGCCGACGAGCTGGCCGGGGCCGTGATAGGTGACGTCGCCGCCGCGCTCGATCTCGAAGAGCGGCGTGTCGCCCGTCGCGAGCAGGTTCTCTTTGTGCGTGCCACGCCCGAGCGTGATGACGTGCGGGTGCTCGACGAAGACGAGCGTGTCGGGGATCTCCTCGCGCTGGCGTCGCGCGACGAGATCCTTTTGCAGCGCCCAGACCTCGCCGAACTCGCGCGTGCCGAGATCGAGGAGCTGCGCCGGAAGGTTCTCTGTCACCGGTTCTGAATATGGATCGCTTCGCCCAATGACGCCTTCGCCGCTTCCATGATGGCCTCGGGCAGCGTGGGGTGGGCGTGGATCGTGAGCGCGATGTCGTCGGCCAGCGCGCCCATCTCGATGGCGAGCGCGGCCTCGGCGATGACGTCAGACGCGCCGTTGCCGACGACGTGGATGCCGAGCACCTCCTTCGTCTGCGCGTCGATGACGACCTTCACGAAGCCGTCGGTGTCGGCGTTCGCGATGGCGCGGCCGAGCGCGGCGAACGGGAACTTGCCGACCTTGACCTTGCGGCCGCGCTTCTCGGCCTCGTCGGCGGAAATGCCGGCCGTCGCGACCTCGGGGTCGCTGAAGATGACGGCGGGGATGCAGCGCACGTCCATCTCGGCGCGGTGGCCCGCGATGACCTCGGCGGCGACCTCGGCTTCCTTCGAGGCCTTGTGCGCGAGCATGGGCTGGCCCGCGACGTCACCGATGGCGTAGATGCCGGGCACGTTCGTGCGCAGCTGCTTGTCGACGGGCACGAAGCCCTTCTCGATCTTGACGCCGACGGCCTCGAGGCCGAGGCCCTCCGAGTTCGGGCGACGGCCCACGGCGACCATGACCTTGTCCGCCTCGAGCGTCACGTCGCGTTCCGAATTTGCGACCTCGAGCGTGACGGCCGCGCGGCCGCTCGCCTCGGTCCACGACTTCGCCTTGGCGCCCGTCATGATCTCGACGCCCAGCTTCTTGAGCTTGCGCGTGACGAGCTGGATGATCTCGGGATCGTTGCCCGCGAGGATCGTCGGCAGCGCCTCGACGACGGTGACCTTCGAGCCGAGCTTGGCGTACAGCGTGCCGATCTCGATGCCGATGTAGCCGCCGCCCACGACGATGAAGCGCTCGGGCACGGCGGTGAAGTCGAGCGCGCCCGTCGAGTCGACGATGCGCTTGCCGTCGAACTTGAAGCCCGGGATCTCGATGGGGCGCGAGCCCGTCGCGATGATGATGTTGTCGGCCTCGATCGTCGTCACGACGCCCGCGGCGTCCGTGACCTCGACGGTGTTCTTCGACACGAGCTTCGCCGTGCCCGTGCGGTAGTCGCAGCCGTTGGCCTTGAGCAGCGTCTTGACGCCGCCCGTGAGCTTGCTGACGACGTCACCTTTCCACGACTGCATCTTGGCCATGTCGACGCGGACGTTGTCGGCGTAAAGGCCGATCTCCGCGCCGTGGTTCTTGATCTTGTCGTAGTACTTCGACGCGTTGATGAGGGCCTTCGAGGGGATGCAGCCGACGTTGAGGCAGATGCCGCCCGGCTTGTCCTTCTCGACGACGATGGCCTTCTTCTTCAGCTGGCCGAGGCGGATGCCCGCGACATAGCCGCCGGGGCCGGCGCCGATCACCAACGCTTCGGTACGAATCGTCTCTGCAGCCATGGTCTCGTTCAGTCCTTCGCGACGCGGGTCAACAGCGCCATCGAGTTGAAGGCGCACGTGGTGGTCGTCGGCGTCGTCGCGGGGGCGACGGCTGCCGTCGTGATGTGGAGGGTCGCCGACGCCACTTCCTTTGCCGATGTCGCCGACGTCAGCGAGAAGGTCCACGCGTCGATCGTGACGACGTCGCCACCCGTGATCGTGCAGCCCACGTCGGTGTGCGCCGTCGCGACGGGGCCCGCGACGTCGAAGTAGGTGTTGCAGATGGTCATGGGGTCGACGGGCGACGGCGTGAGATCGACGAGCGCCGCCGTGGCGCCGGGGGCGAAGGTCTTGTTGCCCGTGGGCGACGCGGCGATGACGTCGGCCATGGGGCAGTTGATCGCGCCCGTCGACTGATCGTAGTGCCAGGTGCCGACGAACGCGTCGGCTGGATCGACTTCGGTCGTGGGCGTCGAGTCGCCGCAGCCCGCGAGGGCCATGCCCAGCATCGCGACGGCGCCCGCCAGGGACGACAGCCGTGTGAGACGCGTGCGCGTCGAGATCGTGACCGACAGTGTGACCATCGTGCTCGGCTTATACCGCAACGACGTGCACCGAACTACCGGCCGGCGTCACCGCGACCTCCGTCGCGTTCGGCGCGCACGCGCTCGAGGTCGGCGAGCTGCGCCTCGAGCGTCGCGGGCACGCGCGCGTACACGTTCTCGATGAGGCTCGCGAGCGGAGGCGGGCCCACGTTCTCCTCGGCGGCGACGGCGACGGCGATCTCGGCCTCGATCGCGGCGCGCTGCGCGGCGACGCCTGCGCCGTCGAGCACGCCCGTCGCGCCGAGCCAGGTCGCGAAGCGCGTGAGCGGATCCTTGCCGCTCCACGACGCCTCCTCGGCCTCGGTGCGGTAGGCGTGCGGATCATCGGAGGTGCTGTGCGCGCCCATGCGGTAGGTCACGGCCTCGATGAAGGTGGGGCCCCCGTTCGCGCGCGCGCGCGCGACGGCGTCGCGCACCGTCGCGTAGACGGCGAGCACGTCGTTGCCGTCGACGCGGATGCCCGGCATGCCGTAGGCGAGCGCCTTGATGGCGAAGGTGTCGGACGCCGTTTGCCGCGAGGCGGGCGTCGAGATCGCCCACTGGTTGTTCTCGCAGAGGAACACGCAGGGCACGTCGTAGACGGCCGCGAAGTTCACGCCCGCGTGGAAGTCCTCGGCGCTCGTCGCGCCTTCGCCCAGGTAGGCGAGCACGACGACGGGATCGCGGCGCATCTTCGCGGCCCACGCGAGGCCCGCGGCGTGCGGCAGCTGCGTCGCGACGCACGAAGAGGGCGGGATGAAGTTGAGCGCGCGCGGCGTCGCGGGGTGTACGGGCATCTGGCGGCCGCGCGCGATGTCGTGCGCGTTGCCGAACAGCTGCGCGATCGCGCTCGTGAGGGCGAGGCCGCGGTACAGGGCCGCGCCGAGCTCGCGGTGCGCGGGCACGACGTAGTCGACGGCGGTCATCGCGGCGACGGCGCCGATGACGGCGGCCTCTTGCCCGCGCGACTCGGCGTAAAAGCCGATCCGGCCCTGGCGCTGCAGGTGCAGCATCTTCTCGCCCAGCACGCGCGAGCGAAGCATGCCGCGGTGGAACTCGCGCAGGAGCTCCGGCTCGAGCTTGGGCGCCGCGCCGACGAGCTTGCCGTCGGCCCCGAGCACCTGCACGAGGCCGCGCGCGCGCGCGTCGTCCTCGTCGCTCCAGATCTCGACCGACGGCGATTCGACGTCGCCCATGCCGGCGCGAATCTTGTCGAGCGCCATCAGACGGGTTCCTGCCAAAGGCCCGTGGGCGCTTCGAGGCCTTCCTTGATCGCGGCCACGAAGCGCGCGGCGTCGTAGCCGTCGACGACGCGGTGGTCGACGGAGATCGACAGGTTCATGAGATCGCGCACGACGATGGCGCCGTCGCGCACGGCGGGGCGCTTCGCGATCTTGTGCACGCCGAGGATCGCGACCTCGGGGTGGTTGATGATGGGCGCCGCGAGCACGCCGCCCAGCTGGCCACCGAGGCTCGTGATCGTGAAGGTCGAGCCCGAGAGATCCTCGCGCGCGGCCTTGCCCGAGCGCGTGGCCTCGGCGAGGCGATCGATCTCTTTGCTGATCTCGGCGACGCTGCGCGCGTCGGCGTCGCGCACGACGGGCACGATGAGCCCGTTGTCGGTGGCCGTCGCGAGGCCCATGTGCAC
>DATAZS010000176.1:0-1685 GCA_036271915.1 Polyangia bacterium | reverse complement strand
ACCGCGGGCGCAATGAACGGGACGGCTGGGACGACCATGACCATGACGAGCGGTGGCGCTGCCGGCGCAACCTCGTCGGCGCCCGACGCGGGCGGCAGCGCGGGCGCCGCGCCGCCTCCCGTCGCGACGCCGCACTGCAAGCGCGGCGAGGCCTATCAGAGCAACTCGCTCAACGATCTCAAGACGCTCTCGAAGGGCGTGAGCTGGTGGTACAACTGGACGACGTCGCCCGAGAAGTCGGCCGGGGACTACGCGACGGCGGGCGTCGAGTTCGTACCCATGATTTGGGGCGTGAAGGGCGGTCCGCCCGATCCCGCGACGATCGAGAAGCAGATCCCGAAGGGCGCGAAGTACCTCCTCGGGTTCAACGAGCCGAACTTCGCCGCGCAGGCGAACATCACGGCGACGGACGCGGCGGCGCTATGGCCGCGGCTCGAGCAGATCGCGAAGGACATGAACCTCAAGATCGGCTCGCCCGCGCCCAACTACTGCGCGGGGGCGTGCAACGACACCGATCCGATCCATTACCTCGACACGTTCTTCGCGGCCTGCACGGGCTGCCAGGTCGACTTCATCGCGGCGCACTGGTACGCGTGCACGGGCGACGCGCTCACGCACTATCTCGGGCTGCTCAAGAAATACAACAAGCCGATCTGGCTCACCGAGTTCTCGTGTATGGACGCGGGCGATCACTCGGCGGCGGGAGAGCAGACGTACATGAAGACGGCGCTGCAGATCCTCGAGAACGATCCGACGATCTTCCGTTACTCGTGGTTCACGGGCCGCTGGACCGACGCAACCGTCGCCATCAGCCTCCTCGCGGGAGACGGGCAGCTCACCGATCTCGGCAATCTCTACGTGACGTCAACCGCGACGAACGTCTGCGGTCCGTGAGGGCGCAGCGTTGTCGCCCTCGGGCGAGGGGGCGGCGGAGCGCGTGCCGAGCAGCGCGCAGAACGCCGCGATGACGGCGATGAGCGCGGCCGTCGACGCGAGGATCATGAGGTTCGCGCGTCGGCGTCGAAGCTTCGTCTCGAGCTGGATGCGCGCGTGCTGTCCCTTGCCGAGACGGCGCGTCTCCTTGGCTCTCTTGTAGTAAGCGGCCCACTCCGGCGCAGTGGCGGGCAGATACGCCGGGCTCCCTGTCGGCTCCGTCTCCAATCGACGCCTCGCTTTCCCCCTGACGGCGTGAGACTAGCGTGATTTGTTGGGGCGATCCAGCGCGCCCGTTCGTCGAAGGTTGATGCGCCGGCGTGCGTCACTGATTGAACGGATGGCAGCCGCGAACATCGGCGGCGCCGTGCTCGACGAACACGTGATAAAGCGAGAGCGCGAACCGAGAGTAGGCGCCGTCGCCGCGCAGCGCGCCCGTCATCGAGCCCGCGCGAGCATTCGCGCGGACGTGGCACTCGAACCCCACGCTGACGTCGGGCAAGTGGCGCACGCCGACGACGACGGCGTCGGGCGGCCCGCGCAGCGTGAGATCGATCGTGAGGCGCGGCGGCAGGCCCTCGTACCACGCGCGCGCCGACGGCTTGCCCTTGGCGGGCTTGGGTTCATAACGGGCGCGCGCGACGCCGATGTCGCCGGCGAGGAGCAGACCGCGCTTCGCGTCGCCCGTGAGGCGGAGCCGCAGATCGAGCGCGCCGACCTCGAGCGCCGACTGCGCGCTGCCGATGTGGAGG
>DATAZS010000175.1:0-7947 GCA_036271915.1 Polyangia bacterium | reverse complement strand
GACCGGGGTTCGCGAGCGGCAGCGAGCCGGACCCCGTCAAACCGGCAGAACGGATCTCTTGCGCGGATAACCGACGACCGCCTTCGTCGTCGCGTTCGCGAAGCGGCGCGCGAGCTCGGCGCGCAGGTCGTCGCCCGGCGTGATGGCGTCCACGTGCAGGTCGGCCGCGAGCTTGAGGATGTCGATGTCCGCGCGGTACTGCTGGCGCAGCTCTTCGACGTACGCCGCGCGCTCGGCCTCGGCCTTCTCGGCGATCTTGTTGGCGTACACGGCGTTGATGGCCGCCTCGGCGCCCATGACGGCGATCATGGCCTGCGGCAGCGCGATCGTGGCGTCGGGCTCGAAGCCGGGGCCGCTCATGGCGTACAGGCCCGCGCCGTACGCCTTGCGCAGCACGACGCAGATGCGCGGCACCGTGGCGTCGGCCATGGCCGACAGCATCTTCGCGCCGTGGCGGATGATGCCCTGCCGCTCGACGGCCTTGCCGATCATGAACCCGGGCACGTCGGCGAGGAACAGCAGCGGGATCCCGAACGCGTCGCACAGCCAGATGAAGCGCGCCGCCTTGTCGGCGCTGTCGACGAAGAGCACACCGCCCTTCCATTTAGGCTGGTTCGCGACGACGCCGACGACGTGGCCGTCGAGCCGCGCGAAGCCCGTCACGATCTCGCGCGCGAACAGCTTCTTGAGCTCGAAGAAGCTGCCCTCGTCGACGAGCGCGTCGATGACGCCGACGACGTCGAAGGCCTGGTTCTGGTTGGCGGGCATGACGTCGTCGATGCGCCTGGCGTCGGCGCGCGGCGCGCGCGGCGCGACGGCGGCGGGGACCTCGCCGGCGCGCTGGGGCAGGTACGCGAGGTAGTCGCGCGCGGCGGCGAGGCAGGCGCGCTCGTCCTTCGCGAGCAGGTCGCCGCAGCCCGAGACCTCGCAGTGCATGCGCGCGCCGCCCATCTCCTCGAGCGTGACCTTCTCGCCGATGACCATCTCCGCCATGCGCGGCGAGCCGAGGTACATCGACGCGTTCTTCTCGACCATGAACACGACGTCGCAGAAGGCCGGGATGTACGCGCCGCCCGCGGCCGACGGGCCGAACAGCAGGCAGATCTGCGGCACGGCGCCCGACAGCTTGACCTGATTGTTGAAGATGCGGCCCGCGTGCCGGCGCCCCGGGAACATGTCGATCTGATCCGTGATGCGCGCGCCCGCCGAGTCCACGAGATAGAAGAGCGGGATGCGCAGGCGCCCCGCCGTCTCCTGAATGCGCACGATCTTCTCGACGGTGCGCGCGCCCCACGAGCCCGCCTTCACCGTCGAGTCGTTGGCCATGATGGCGACGGGGCGGCCGTGCACGCGGCCCACGCCCGTGACGACGCCGTCGGCCGGCAGATCGGGCGCGCCCGCGTTCGCGAACAAGCCGTCCTCGACGAAGTCTTTGCCGCCGTCATCGCACAGGAGCGCGATGCGCTCGCGGCAGAACAGCTTGCCCGCCTTCGCGTTCGCCTCGTGGTATTTGGGCGCGCCGCCCTTGCGAACCTTCTCGGCCAACGCCTTGAGCTCGTCGCTGCGTGACATTCTCTCGGGCTCCTATTTTCCGGTGAAGCGCGGCGGCCGCTTCTCGGCGAACGCGGCCAGACCTTCGTTGCGATCTTCGCTCTCGAGCACGACTTGGTAACAGGCGCGCTCGTGCGCGAGCGCCTCCGGCATCGGCAGGTCGAAGCCGCCGTCGAGCGCGCGCTTGGCCTGTGTCACGGCGAGCGGCCCCGCGCTCGCGAGCTCCGCCGCGAGGCGCGCCGCCGCGCCCGCGAGCTCGGCGGCGGGCACGACCTCGGAGACGATGCCGAGCTCCCTGGCACGCGCCGCGCTCACGCGGCGGCCCGTGAGGATGAGCTCCTTCGCGACGGCGAGCCCCGCGATGCGCGCGAGCCGCTGCGTGCCCCCCGCACCCGGAATGATCCCGAGCCGCGTCTCGACGAGCCCCATGTCGGCGATGTCGGCGGCGAGGCGAAAGTCGCACGCGAGCGCGAGCTCGAGGCCGCCGCCGAACGCCGCGCCGTTGATGGCGGCGATCACGGGCCGCGGAAACGCCGCGATCGTGTCGACGACGGCGTTGAGGTGTTTGAGGAACGAGCGCGTCTCCTCGAGCGACATCGCGCGCCGCTCCTTGAGATCGGCGCCCGCGCAGAAGGCCTTACCGCCCGCGCCCGTCACGACGACCGCGCGCACCTCTTCCAGTTTGCGCACGCGCGCGAACGCGTGGCCGAGCGCGCCCACGAGCTCGCACGACAGCGCGTTCGCGGCGCCGGGCCGGTTGAGCGTCACATGCGCGACGTCGTCGCGCACCTCGCACAGCACGGGGGGCGCCGGATTGGCGACGTCGTCCGCCATCAGCCCGAGGCCCTCGCCCGGGCCCCGACAGCGGCGCGGTAGAACTTCGACGGCATCTCGTGCCCCACGAGCGTCGACGCGAGCCGCGAGCAGTCGACGAGCTTGTCGAGGTCGACGCCCGTGCGCACGCCCATGCCCTCGAGCATGTAGACGACGTCCTCGGTCGCGACGTTGCCCGACGCGCCCGGCGCGTACGGGCAGCCGCCCAGGCCCCCCAGCGCCGCGTCCACCGTCGTGATGCCCATCTCGACGGCGACGAGGATGTTGGCGAGCGCCGTCCCGCGCGTGTCGTGGAAGTGCACGGCGACCTCGGGCGCCGGGATCTCGGCCAGCACGCGCGCGAGCACGTCGCGCACCTGCCGCGGCGTGCCCACGCCGATCGTGTCGCCGAGCGAGACCTGGTAGCAGCCGAGCGCGCGCAGCTCGCGGCACAGCTCGACGGCCTTGCCTGGATCGACGGCGCCTTCGTACGGACACCCGTACACCGTCGACACGTAGGCGCGCACGCGCAGCCCGGCCGCGAGCGCGGGCGGCACCGTGTCCTTGAACGCCGCGAGCGTCGCCGCGATCGTCTTGTTGATGTTCTTCTTGTTGTGCGTCTCGGACGCCGACATGAAGACGGCGCATTCTTTCATGCCGGCCGCGATCGCCGAGTCGAGGCCCTGTCGGTTGGGCACGAGCGCCGAATAGACGACGCCGGGCTTGCGCGCGATGCGCCGCGAAACCTCGGCGCCGTCTGCGAGCTGTGGGATCCACTTCGGGTTCACGAAGCTCGTGATCTCGATCGCGGGCAACCCCGTGTCCGACAGCGCGTCGATGAAGCGCACCTTGTCGTCGGTGGGGATCATGCGCGACTCGTTCTGCAACCCGTCGCGCGGGCCCACCTCATAGAGGGTCACATCTGCTGGAAGACGCTCGAACACCGTTGGTTATTTTACCACGCGCGTCGCCCGCCGCCCCTTCAGGCGTCCGAACGATCCACATTCAGCAACCGCGCGACGAGCGCGTCCGTCAGATCGTCGAGCGTCTCGACGACGACGTCGGCGGCCGACAGATCGTACCCGCTGAAGTTCCCCGCGCGCACGGCGACGACGCGCGCGCCCGCGGCGCGTGCCGACAGAATCCCGGGCGTCGCGTCCTCGATCGCGATCGTGCGCGCGGCGCGCGCGCCGAGCCGCGTGATCGCCATGGCGTACGGATCGGGCGCCGGCTTGCCGCGTGGGTAGTCCTCGGCGCCCATGACGAACGCGAAGGCGTCCATGACGCCCAGGCTCTCGAGCGCGTCGACGACCTCGCCGTGGCTCGCGCCCGAGACGACGGCGACCTTCGAGCGCAGCGCGAGCCGCCTGATGGCCGCGACGGCGCCCGGCAGCGCGCGGTACCCCGCGGCGACGAGCGCGCGCTTCTCGTCGACGGCCGCCGCGATGAGCGCGGGCATCGCGACGTCGAGCCCGTGGTTGGCGACGATGCGCGCGTGGATCTCGTTCCACGAGTGACCGATGACGAAGGCACGCTCCTCGGCCGAGAGCTCGGCGCCCCACCGCCGCGCGGCGAGCACGACCGACTCGACGTTCTCGCGCTCTGAATCGACGATCGTACCGTCGAGGTCGAAGAGGATGGCGTCGGCGAACATGGGCGGCTTTTTACCCCGGCCGCGCGCCGCCGTCACTGCGGCGCGAGCGCGCTCGTCGGGATGATGGCGCGCGTCTCGCTCGGGCTCTGCCACAGCAACTGCGCGCTCGCGTCGCCGCCGCTCTGGAAGTACTCGAGCTTGATGTCGACGGCTTGCCCCGCCGTCATCACGACGACCTTGCTGTCGTCCTCGGGGATCGACGGCTTGCGCACGAAGCGATCGATGACGAGTTGGTCGGCGATCCACAGCCGCTCGCCGTCGTCCGTGAGCGCGATGAACGTGTACGGCTCGGAGAAGCGCGCCGTGATCTTTCCCGTCCATCGAACCGAGAAGTTGCCCTGGGTGAGCAAAGGGTTCGGGTCCATCTGCCCCCAGGTGAAGTTGATCTGAGAATCGACGCGCGAGAGCGCGAGGTCCGTGAGGTTGGTCTGGCGGAAGTACTGCGCCGTGAGGCCGCCGCAAGCGCCTTCGCTCACGTTGCACACGCTCGGCGACGCGCAGTCGGTGTCGGCCGCGCACGTTGTCTTGCAGGTCGTCGCCGTCGCGCAGGTGTAACCGCCGCACGTCACGGCAGCCGCGGGCTCGCAGTGACTCTTGCCGTCGCACGTGTTGGCGTTGCGCAACATCGCCGACCCGCAGCTCGCCAGACTGCATGGCGTGCCCGACGGGAAAAGGCGACAAGCGCCCGCGCCGTCGCACGTGCCGTCCAATCCACACGTCGCCATGGCGACCGCCGGGCAAAACGTGGTGCCTGCCGTGGCCCCGACGACCGCGATCGCAGGCATGCCCGCCGGCACCGACGTGCACGCGCCCTCGTTGCCCTTGAGCGCGCATGACTGGCATCCGCCGCTGCAAGCGACCGAGCAACACACCCCCTGCGCGCAATGGGTCGAGTCACAGTCGCCGTCCACGGCGCACTGGGTGCCGAGCGCCTTTTTGCCGCAGATTCCCGTCTGCGCGCCGCCGTCGCCCGTCATCATCATCATGCAAGGCGAGCCGTTGTCGCAATCGAGCGCAGACTGACACTCGGAGAGGCACTTGCCGTCGAGCCCGCACAAATAAGGAGCGCAAGACTGGTTCGTGCCAGCCACGCACGTCCCCTGACCGTCGCAACGGGACGCGAGAGCGAGGATGTGGACCAGGCACTGCGCGTCCTTGCAGCTCGTGCCCGCCGGATAGATCTGGCAAGCGCCGGCGCCGTCGCAAACGCCCGTCTGGCCGCACTTGCTCGCGCCGCTGTCGCTGCACAAACCGCGCGGGTTGGTGTTGACGTCGGCGAACGTGCAGAACCCCTGCGATCCCTTGGCGCACGTCAGGCACGGACCGTCGCACGACGACACGCAGCAAACGTTGTCCCGGCAAAAACCGGTCCGGCAATCACCGTCGACCTTGCACTCCGTGCCGTTGGACTGGTGCCTCGGCGCGGCAGCCCCGCCGTCGCGCGAGGCCCCCGGCGGGTAGCTCAATTTCACGCAGCCGAGCGCCCCGACGCCGAGGATGGCGGCCAGGGCCCCTCCAACGACGACGAACACCCCGGCGCGAGCCACGCACACGACCTCACTCCATCGACACAGGTACAAGTGGCCTTGAGAGGACGGATTCTCGTGCATCGCCAGCCGAGAAGCTAGACACTGTATGTATCACGGGACGTTCCACGGGCGGGTCGCCTTCGCGGAAACTCTCGGGTCGGGGTGGCGAAACCGGTATACGCGAGAGACTTAAAATCTCTTGCCGCGCAAGCGGCTTGTGGGTTCGAAACCCACCCCCGGCACTCACGGACGCGAACGCAAACGGCCGTCGCGTCTCGTCGGAACGGCGCGTTGTGCCACTTGCGAAGAGTCTCGTGGTGCGTCCGTCAGGGGGGGGACGCCCAATCGACTCATGATCACGTGTGTTACGTTGACGTGCGTCATCGGTTCAGTTTCCGGACTCGGAGTGTTTCCAGGTTGGTAAATCTCGAAATAAACTGAGACCGGAGCTCGATCCGACCCAATTTCCAAAGTGCCTCGTAACGTTTAACGTTGGCCGTCGACTGAGTCCCTGGCACCCACCGCCCGAGAGGGCGGCCCAAGGGGGAGAATCATGAGAACCCGTTCGACTTTGTTCCTGGCTTTGAGCGTAGCGTCCCTGGCCGGTATCGGCTGCAACGGCGCCATTGGCGTCCCCGGGTCCGGAAGCCCCGGAGGCGGCGACTCGACGGGCACCAACACGGGCTCCGGTGGAACGGGTAACGGCGCGGCCGGCACGAGCGCCGGCGCGGCTGGTACGAGCGTCGGCTCGGCCGGGTCGACCGGCGCTGCCGGCGTCGTGGCGCCGCCCGGCTCGGCGCTGCAGTGGCAGCCCGTGCTGAGGCTCGCCGACTACGAGTACACGAACTCGGCGCGCGACCTCCTCGGCATTCAAGTGAACGTGCCGCTCGAGCCCGACGCGCCTTCGACGGGCGGCTTCCGCATCGGCGGTCCGGCGGGTGACAACACGGTCAGCGTCTACCACTCCGCCGCCATCAACCTCGCGGCCCAGGCCATGCCGACGCTGTCGTCGATCGAGTCGTGCTACGGCACGGCCGCGACGGGCAACGCCGCCGCGCAGACGACGTGCGCGAACACAATCATCGCCGACCTCGGCACGAAGGCGTATCGCCGGCCCCTCGACGCCATGACGATCGCGGGCCTCTCGACCGTCTACACGACGATCGCCGCCAAGTACGGCTTCGCGACCGGCGTGCAGTCGGTCATCGAGGCCATTCTGCAGTCGCCCTACTTCCTCTATCACCTCGAGCTCGAGGAGTACGCCAAGGGCGCGGGCAAGGTCGCCGTCACGGGTTACTCCCTCGCGAGCCGCCTGTCGTACTTCATCTGGGGCTCGATCCCCGACGCGACGCTCACTGCGGCGGCGGCCAACGGCCAGCTGACGACGGCCGCGCAAGCGCTGACACAGGCGCAGCGCATGGTCGCCGACCAGCGCGCGACGCCCGGCGTGCGCAATTTCTACGAGCAGTGGCTCGAGCTCCTCGACCTTCCGCTCAGCAAGGGTGAAAATACGGTCACCAACATCAACTACGGCACGCTCTTCACGCCGGCGATGCAGGCCAGCATCAAGGCCTCCTTCGACGCCCAGATCGACGACGCGTTCTGGGGCGGCGGCGACGCCGTCAAGGCGCTGCTCACGAGCACGAACGCCTACGTCGATGCCAACACGGCTCCGCTGTTCGGCTTGACGTCGACGAGCGCCACGGTCCAGAAGACGCCGGTCAATCCGGCCCAGCGCGCGGGCATCCTGACCCACCCCGCGATCATGGCGATCGCCGCCACGGACACGCAGAGCCACCTCATCAAGCGCGGCGTGTTCTTCTGGGACAAGCTGCTCTGCCAGCCGCTGCCCGATCCGCCCGCGAACGTGCCGCCGTTCATCGAGCCGCCCCCCGGCACGAGCCTCCGCAACCAATACGCGACGTTCACGTCGAACGTGCAGACCTGCCAGCCGTGCCACGCGAAGATCAATCCGGTGGGCGATCTCTTCGAGAGCTACGACACCATCGGCCGCTACCGCACCGTCGACGACGTCGGGCAGCCCGTCATCACGGACGCCCTCATCGTCGGCGCGAGCGATCCCAAGCTCAACGTCGACACGAAGGACGCCGTGGCCTTCAGCGCGAACCTCGCCGCCAGCGACTCGACGGTCGTGAACTGCATGGTGACGCAGTTCTACCGGTACGCCGTGCATCGTCAGGAGGGCTCCGCCGACGTGCCGTCCATCACGACGCTGCAGACCGGCTTCAACAGCTCGGGACGGAGCGTGCCTTCGCTCCTGTCTCAGATCACGCAGTCCGAAATCTTCCTCAATCGACTCAACGCCGCGCAGTGAGGGACGAACCAATGTCGACTCAGATGAAGAAGACTACTTACTCTCGCCGCCGTTTCCTTCGCGAC